>JBDUBS010000312.1:0-5799 GCA_040003875.1 Acidimicrobiia bacterium
CGCAAGAAGGACGTCATCATCTCGGGCGGCGAGAACGTCAGCTCGATCGAGGTCGAGGATTGCTTGTTCCAGCACCCCGCCGTGGCGGAGGTCGCAGCGGTCGGCGTCCCCGATGACAAGTGGGGCGAGACGGTGAAGGCGCTGGTGGTCCTCCGTCCGGGCCACGAGCACGTGGACGAGGCCGCGCTCATCGCCCACTGTCGCGAGCACATCGCGCACTACAAGTGCCCGACCTCGATCGAGTTCCGCGACGAGTTGGCGCGCACTGCAACCGGCAAGCTGCAGAAGTTCAAGCTCCGCGCGCCCTTCTGGGCGGGTCGCGAGAAGCTCGTGAACTGAGCGTCCCACCCGAGGATGCTCTCAGGTTCTCGTCCGGACCGGTCCCCGGGCGACGCGATACTCGAGGCCGTGAGTTCGCCAACCGCCACCGAGGTTCGCGCATCCCGCCGACCTGTCGCGCGGGGCACCAAGATCGACTTCTGGCTCGATGCCGCGCTCTTCGTGGCGTTCGCGCTCGACTACAGCTTCCGGTTCACCGGGCTCACGGTCCACGAGTGGATCGGCATCGGCCTCGCCGGACCACTCGTGGTGCACATCACACTGCACTGGGACTGGGTGGTACGGACCGCTCGCAAGCTCGTGCAGTCCTACGCCGGCCGCGAGAAGATCCGTTGGGTTCTCGATCTCGCCTTGATCGGGGCCATGACCCTCTGCATCGGTTCGGGCATCCTGATCTCCCGGTCCGCACTGCCGGCGATCGGAATCACCACCGCCCGCGACCCGTTTTGGACCGGCCTGCATACCACTACTGCCGACGTCTGCATCGCGCTCGTCGGTCTCCACCTCGCGCTGAGTTGGCGCTGGATCGTGGCCGTCGGACGACGCCTGCTCCCTCCAGGCCGGATGGCTCGCGGGGCCGGGCGATGAAGTTCACGCGTCAGTTCCTGGTGGTGCTCGGGGTCGTCGCGGTGATCATGGCCCTGGGGTTCGCGATGCAACACAGTCCGGCCGCCTCGCTCGTGACCGACCGCCGCGTCGACCAGGGTCGCGCCCTCCCGGACGGAACGAGTGCGGCCCACTTCGCCGACAACGGCGGCGGGCGAGACGGCGGCTTCGACATCACTCGGGCCGACGACCTGGTGCAGTCGCTCGTGATCCTCGGCCTCATCGTCGCCGGCGTCGTCCTCGTGGACCGGGTGCGCCGCCAGCGCGCGCCCGTGGTCAGCGGTAGTCGATCGCGACCTTGATCGCGCCGGAGAGCTCCTGGTCGGCGAGGGCCGCGAACGCGTCCCGCCACTGCTCCAGCGGAAACGTGTGGGTGAGCATGCCGGTGAGATCGATCCGGCGCGCCTCGACCAGATCCAGGTAGTGCTGGATGCCGTGCTTGCGCACGCCGTCGACCTCCTCGAACCCGAACGCGTTCGAACCGGTGAACGTGATCTCCTTGAAGTACACGGGCGTGTCCTCCCATCGCGCCGGACCATGCATCCCGAGCTTCACCAGGGTGCCCCGGGCCCGCAGCACGCGCGCGCCGACCTCGAGCGTCTCGGCCGCGCCGATGGTGTCGTACACCACATCGATCCCACCCGGGAACGCCATCGGCAGTCCGTCGGCCGGCTGCAACACGCCGCCGGACCATGCCACCACCGCCTCGATCAGTGCTTCACGGGGCTCGGGCGCAACGGTCTGCGCGCCCAACGACTGCGCCAGCGCGATCTGGGTGTCGAACCGGGCCACCGCCATCACCTCGACGCTCGGATAGAACGCGCGCAGGATCGCGATGGCACTCGTGCCCAGCGCTCCCGCGCCGTACACCAGGACCTTGGAGCCGTCGCGCGGCGGGTGGCGGGTGATGCCGTGCATCGAGACTGCAAACGGGTCGGCGAACACCGCCTGTTCGTCGGAGATCGAATCCGGCACCTTGAAGAGCATCGAGTCGTGCGCGGCCATCAGCTCACCGAAGCCGCCGGGAACGTCCTTGCACATCCCGATATGGATCCCAGGTGCGATCGGTCCGACTCCGAACGACCAGCACTGACTCAGGTCGCCCGCCTGACACGCCGGGCAGAGCTCCGACACCCCGCGCGGCCCGCACGTAAGCCACGGGTTGAGCACGACCCGGTCACCGACCGCGAGTCCCTCCGCCTCGGGTCCGACCTCGACCACGTCAGCCACCACCTCGTGGCCCATCACGTGGGGGAAGGACACGAAGTTCTTCATCGGGTTGTCGCGGAACGATCCCGACCGTTCGGGCGACGTGAAGCTCGCGTAGTCGAAGAAGGCCTGCTTCGACTCCGAGCCGCAGATGCCCACCAAGCGGGGCTTGGTCATCACCCAATCGGGCGCGAACCGCTTGGGCTCGTCGAGATCGACGACGCGCATCGGCGCGGCTGCGAGCATCTTCAGGTTGCGATTGTCGGTGTCGGGCACGGGGACGGGTTCGGGTTCGGTGCCGAAGAGGAGCGCGCGCATCGCCGCAGCGTATGACGCGGGTGTCAGGTGTGCCCGCGACCGAGTCATCCGGATACCGTCGGTCCGATGGGAGACGATGCACGTCTGGCGTTGACCAAGGTACGGATCGGTCGGAGCATGGGTTCGCTGTACGTGTTCGACGACCGCATCGAGATCACGACCGACGACGGCGACCGGACGATTCCGATCACCGAGGTCGAGCGCGTCGCCAACCGGCGCAACTGGCGCGGCTCCCGGTTGCTCCTTGCGCTGAAGGGCGGGCAGGTGGTGCAAGTCCGACGGCTAGGGCCGAACGCCACCACCGTCGCTCATCGGACGATCCTCGCCGTCGCCCGCGCCGCCCACTAGTTCCTCGCGGAGCGACTCGACTGGGTCGATCGCGACCGTCGGCCCCGCACTCGCAGTGTTCTGACCCAGGTAACGGATCAGGGTCGCCGCCAGCCCGTCGAGACTCCCGCCGCCTCCACCTCCGATGACCAGTACCTCGGGCACCACGGTGATGTGCCCGTCGGCCACTGCGTTCGCGACCGCGACCAACGCGGTCGCGGTCCCGCCGAGGGCTTCCTTCTGCGCCTCGAACCCCGTGGCGCGCGCCACACCGAGCGCCTCGGTGGCCTTCGCCTCGGCGAGCCCGATTGCCTCGATCTTGGTGGCTTCGGCGCGCCCGGTCAGCTCTACGTAGGCCGCCTCACCGGTGGCTTCGGCCTGCCGCGCGTCGGCTCGATTGCGCTGGATCTCGACACTCACCTGCGCGTTGGCGAGCTCGGCCTGCATGTTCGCCGTGCCCTTCGCCTTCTCCATCTCGATGCGGCTGGTCTGCGCCCGTTGCATCTCCTCGAAGGTCGCCTTCTCCTGATTCGCGATCTCGCGCTCGGTGAGGACCTTCACGAGCTCCTCCGGGAAATGCACGTTCTGGATGTAGACGCCCTTGGTCTCGACCTCGTACAGCTGCAAGTACTCGGTGACGTGCACGAGCGCCGCCTGCTGGACCTGCATCCGAGTCTCGATGAAGGTGACCGCGGCCTGGTCCTGGAGCGTGTTCCGGAAGTGGTTCCCCACCGCCGACTGCAGCACTTCGTTCACGAGGTTGAGCATCGTGCCCACCATCGAGATGACCTTGGGTGCCCTCGTGTCGGGCACGTGAATCTGCACCTGGAGTTCGATCGAGAACACGAACCCCTCGCGGCTCTTGCCCTCGATCGGCGCGAGATGCGCGTCGAGGTTGTGCGACGCGCTGACTTCCTGCGACCAGTTGAGCGTGAGGATCGAGGTCGGCACGATCTCCGGCGCGTAGCACCGCGGGTTGATCGGGTACTTGCCCGTTCGCAACGGCTCACGCCAGATCCCACGGTGGCCGGGCGAGACGATCGAACCGAACTTGAACTCAGTACCGCTCGTGTCCAGGGTGGGCAGACCGACGAAGGCCTTGATGACCGCAACTTCGCCCTGGTTCACCACGAGCATCGGGACCATCTCGACGCGGACCAAGAACGGGTTCAGCAGATACGCGCCGTACAACAGGGGGTCGTGCTGCAGGCCGATCTTGCCGCCGGCCTCCAGGAACGCCTGGATGTCCTGGTAGTTGTTGTGCTCGATGTTCTTGTTGCCCAGCAGCACCTCGATGATGAGCGCGTCGGTCTCGCTCGTCGACGCGCCACGCTCGATGGCCTCCTTCTCCATGCCGGTGACATCCGCGTAGCCCTTGAGACGGCTTGCGATATCACCACTCGGCAACGGCTCTCCTTCGAGCACGGTGACGATGCCGATCATGTCGATCGGGCCCTCGGGCGAGATCACCACCACGCGCAGCGCCTCCGCCGCCAACCCGAACGACGCCGGCGACAACATGCCGCCACTCCCCCGAGTCTGCGCAGCGATATCCGGCGACACCGGCACGCCGTAGACCTGACCCGGAGTCAGGACCAAGAACGCGACAGGATGGATTGGCACCAACGTTCCCGGCGGCAGCACCGGACGCTGGACGCCCTTCTGACCACCGCCGTTGACGAACGTCGCCAGATTCGAGAAGTTCGCGAACTCGGAGCGGTACACACCGCTCTTCGCGCCGATCGGTAGTGGCTGGCCCACCTGCGCGATGACCACGCCGATCTCGCCCGCCGGGACCTGCACCCACGGGAACTTCTGCACCGCAAACACCGGCCACACCCTCATCCGCAAGCCCGGGGTCAGGAGTTCGGCCTGGTAGCCGGCCTCGCCCCGGAACGCGATCGGGTTGTCTTCCGGCAGTTTGCGCACCGCGAACCGCTTGTTCACCAGGCCGACCTGCGTCGGTCCGATCAGGTGCACCGACTTGAACAACAGGATCGCGACAACGAACACCACGACCAACACGATGACGATCGTCATGGCCCCCTACCCCTCTTCGATGGATGTACCACCCCTTCGTATCACTTCCCACCAATGCCGTTTCCGTCCATTACCGGAAGGGTCGGGTGCGGCGCGCCATGCTGGTGCCGTGCCGAGACGCCTGCATGCCGAGTCCCACCGCTCCAGCCGGATCGGTTGGCTGCGCGCCGCGGTACTCGGGGCCCAGGACGGAGTCGGCTCGACCGCCAGCCTGCTCATCCTCGCCGCGGCAGCCGGCAACGACCGGGCCGCACTCATCATCGCCGGCGTCGCCGCGCTCGTCGCCGGCGCGCTCTCGATGGCCGCCGGCGAATACACGTCGGTGTCGTCCCAACGCGACACCGAGCAGGCCGACATCGAACGGGAGAGCGTCGAACTGAGCGAGACCCCCGAGGTCGAACTCGAGGAGCTGACCCAGATCTACGAACAGCGCGGTCTCGACCGTCCGCTCGCCCGTCAGGTCGCCATCCAGCTCACGAAGGCCGACGCGCTCGGATCGCACGTGCGCGACGAACTCGGGCTCGTCGTCGGCGTATCCGCTCGTCCGCTCCAAGCTGCGGCGGTCTCCGCGAGCGGCTTCATTCTCGGAGCGCTGCCTTCGGTCCTCCTCGTGATGCTCGTGCCGTCGGGCGGTCGCATCATCGCGATCACGATCGCCGCACTCCTCCTGCTCGCGACCATCGGTGCGATCGGCGCCCGGCTCGGCGCCGCACCCATGGTCCGTGCTGCGCTCCGGGTCACCGTGATCGGCGGGATCGCGATGGCGATCTCCGCCGCCATCGGCGCCGCGCTCGGAACTGTGGTCTGAGCACGCCTTCTCGGCCCGTCCGCTCCCACTCCTGAAGGTCACGCCCGACGTGGGCTCGCTCCCGGGCTGCTCGCTTCGCTCGGGTCTGGCCGACTGTTGTCCAGTGCTCTCGTCCGCCTTCTCGGCCCGTCCGCTCCCACTCCTGAAGGTCA
>JBDUBS010000609.1:0-5797 GCA_040003875.1 Acidimicrobiia bacterium
GATCCGAGCGCATGACGACCACCCGGTGGCCCCGACGTTCGAGGTCGCGCACCAACGCGCCGATGCGGTGCGCGTCGGCGACGAGGACCAGGGTGGATCCGTCGGGCGCAATGTGCTCGGCCACGAGCTCCCGACGGTCGGTCGCCGGGGGCCAGGCCACTACCTCCCGGCGCGGATCCGGTTCGGTGCGTCGGACCGCCGGCACCGGTTCCGGCCACGGCTCGCGCACCGCATTCGGGGCCGACGCGGCCCGGAACAGCACGACGTCACGGCCCGCCCACCGATGCGCGGCCCATCGACACAAGTCGAGTACCTCCGGCGGCGGACCGGCACCGACCACCTTGGCGATCGGCAGCAACCGGCCCACGGCGGCGTCCGGGACGACGGGGTCGGCCACGACCCACCCCCGCACCTTCCGGCCGTGGAGTGGGATCCGCACGATGCTGCCGACGCGCACGAGGCCGCCGAGCGCGTCGGGGACCTCGTAGTCGAACTCGCGCGTGATCGCGGTGAGATCGGGACGAATCCGCACCACCCGGGTGCCGGTCGTCCCGCGCCCGCCGGTGACCATCGGGACGGTCGTGACGGCGCTTGCGCCTAGAGCTTCGCGGCGGCGGCGCGCAGGGCGTCGGCGCTCGTCGTGTGCTCCCAGGTGAACTCGGGCTCATTGCGACCGAAGTGCCCGTACGCCGCGGTCTTGCGGTAGATGGGCCGACGGAGGTCGAGGCGCTCGATGATCGCCGCGGGACGGAGGTCGAAATGCTCGTTGATCAACGCGGGCAGCTTCTCCGGGTCGATCTCGGAGGTCCCGAAGGTCTCCACCATGAGCGACACCGGTCGGGCGATGCCGATCGCGTACGCGACCTGGACTTCGCACCGCTTCGCAATGCCGGCGGCGACGATGTTCTTCGCCGCGTGGCGGGCGGCGTACGCCGCCGACCGGTCGACCTTCGTGGGGTCCTTGCCGCTGAACGCGCCACCACCGTGACGGGCCATCCCGCCGTAAGTGTCGACGATGATCTTGCGACCGGTGAGGCCACAGTCGGCGTGCGGGCCACCGAGTTCGAAGTTGCCCGTCGGGTTGACGTGGACCTCGAAGTCGTCGTCCGCGAACTGCGCCGGAATCAGCGGCCGGATCACGTGCTCGATCAGGTCGGGCTTGATCATCGAGTCGCGGTCGATGCCGGGCGCGTGCTGGGTCGAGATCAGCACCGTGGCGAGCCGCTTGGGCACGCCGTCCTGGTAGTCGATCGTGACCTGGGTCTTGCCGTCCGGGCGCAAATAGCCGAGCGTGCCGGACTTGCGGACCTCGGCGAGGCGGAACGCGAGCTTGTGCGCGAGCCAGATCGGCATCGGCATGAGGTCTTCGGTCTCGTCACAGGCGTAGCCGAACATCATGCCCTGGTCGCCGGCACCGGTCTCGAGGAGGCGGTCGGTGTCGCCGGCGCGCTGCTCCTCGGCCTTGTCGACACCCATGGCGATGTCGGGGCTCTGCTCGTCGATCGACGTGATGACACCGCAGGTGTTGCCGTCGAAGCCGTAGGACTCGCGGTCGTACCCGATGCTCCGGACGGTGTCGCGAACGATCCGTGGGATGTCGATGTACGCCTGGGTGCTGATCTCGCCGGCGACGACGACGAGGCCGGTGGTGCACATGGTCTCGCAGGCGACCCGACTGTTGGGGTCCTCCTCGAAGATCGCGTCGAGAACCGCGTCCGAAATCTGGTCGCTCATCTTGTCGGGGTGACCCTCGGTCACCGATTCCGACGTGAAGGTGAAGGCGCTCAACGCATCTCCTGGTCTGGGGTCGTGGGTCCGCGGCCCAATCGCGTGGCCACTCGGTCGAGAATCACGTCGGCCAGCGCGGCCTTCGTGAGCAAGGGCGTTTCCTCGGAAGCGCCCAAAGAGTCAAGCAGGATTGCCCGGTTCGTGTCGACTTCGAAGCCTGCTTCCGGGTCCGAGACGTCGTTGGCGACGAGGAGATCCAGATTCTTGGCGGCCAGCTTGGCGGCGGCATGCTCCGCAACGGCCTCGGTCTCAGCCGCGAACCCCACGAGCACCTGGCCCTGCTTCGCGGCCCCGAGCTCGGCGAGGATGTCGACGGTGGGCTCGAGGGCGATCTCGGGCGCACCGTCGGCCTTCTTCAGCTTCTCGGCCGCGACGGCCTTGGGTCGGAAGTCGGCCACGGCCGCAGCCATCACCACGACGTCGGTGCGAGCGAACCGGTCCCGGACCGCCTGGTGCATCTCGTCCGCAGTGCTCACCCGTACCACGTCGATCCCGTCGGGCACCACCAGACCGCTCGTCGTGACGAGCGTGACCGCCGCACCTCGGACCCGAGCTCGGGCCGCGATCGCGTGACCCATCTTTCCCGACGAGCGATTCCCGATGAAGCGCACCGGATCGATCGGCTCCCGGGTGCCGCCGGCCGTGACCAGTATCCGCGTCCCCGCGAGGTCCGCGTCGTGTGTGAGCACGGCGACCACGGCGGCCATGATCCGCTCCGGGGCGGCGAGGCGCCCGGCGCCGACGTCGCCGCCGGCGAGGCGGCCCGACTCGGGTTCGACGACGTGGACGCCACGGCGCCGCAACGTGGCGAGGTTCTCTTGGACCGCGGGGTGTTCCCACATCTCGGTGTGCATCGCGGGGGCGATCACCACAGGGGCTCGGCTCGCGAGCAGGGTGGCCGTGAGCAGGTCGTCGGCCAGGCCCACGGCGAGCTTAGCGATGACCCGGGCGGTGGCCGGCGCGACCACGATCACCTCGGCCCGCCGGCCCAGGTTCGTGTGCGGGATCGGGTCCTCGAAACCATCGTGGTCGGGACCGGTGAAGAGTTGGGTCCGCGCCGGCTCGGACGCTAACGCCGAGAACGTCAGCGCGCCGACGAAGCGGGTGGCGTCCTCGGTGAGGACGGGCATCACGTGGGCGCCCGCGTCGACCATCCGGCGACACAGCTCGACCGCCTTGTACGCCGCGATACCGCCTGCGACTCCGAGGACGACCCGACGGCCGACCCAGGCCCCGGAGTCGGGTACCAACGAACTCAGCCGGCGTCGCCCGCGGGCTCGGTCGAGTCCGCGGCGTCGTCCGCGGCCGCGTCGGCCGGAGCGTCGATCTCGGCTTCGACCGGGTCGGCCTTGATGATCTTGCCGGCTTCGATCTCCTCGAGGGCGATCGACAGCGGCTTGCGCGACACCGAGGTGACCTGGGGCGGAACGATCTTGCCGAGTCCGTCACCGAGGTGGTTGTAGTAGTCGTTGATCTCGCGTGCCCGGCGCGACGCGAGCGTCACCAGCGTGAACTTCGAGTCTTCGCGCGCGAGGAGATGCTCGATGCGGGGCTCGGTGAGGGACGCGCGGCGTTCGGCCATGGTGAGGGGCTCCAGAAAGTCAGGAAATGCCGTCGGGCGGGGGTCCGCGACGTCGGGAAACCAGGATAGCAGCGACCTGCTCGACTGCTCGCTCCACAGTGTCGTTTACCACGATGGCATCGAATCGGTCCGCCAAGGCCTCTTCCTCGGCCGCGGTGGCCAGTCGCCGCTCGATCTGGTCGGGATCGTCGCTGTCGCGGCCTCGGAGCCGGGTCTCCTGCTCCGACCGGTCCGGGGCCCGCAGGAACACCAGGAGCGCCTCTGGCAGCCGCTCCTTGACCGCGAGGGCACCCTGGACGTCGATCTCCAGCAGGACGTCGTCACCGGCGGCGAGTCGGTCGACCACGGGCGCGATCGGCGTCCCCTTGAGTTGGCCGTAGACCTCGAACCACTCGAGGAAGCCCCCGGCGTCGCGTGCGGCCTCGAACTCCTCGCGGCTCATGAAGTGGTACTCACGACCGTCGACCTCACCGGCACGAGGTGCGCGGGTGGTGGCCGAGACCGACCACACGAGGTTCGGCTCCCGGGCCAGCAGCGCGCGGCCCACCGTTCCCTTGCCCACTCCGGAAGGCCCGGTGAGGACCACGAGCACGCTCAGCGGACGCTACTGACCGACGAACGCAGCCAACAGCGCGGCCCGCTGCTTCGTCCCCAGACCGCGCAACCGACGGCTCTCACTGATCTCGAGGTCGGCCATGATCCGCCGCGCCCGCACCTTGCCCACGCCGGGCAACGACTCGAGGACACTGACCACCTTGAGCTTGGCGACGATGTCGTCGTTGTCGCTCTGGGTGAACAGGTCGGCGAGCGACAGCCGGTTCAACTTGAGACGCGCCTTGATCTCGGCCCGCACCCGGCGCGCGACCGCGGCCTTCTCGAGCGCAGCTTGACGCTGCTCGGGTGTGAGCGCGGGCGGGAGCGGCATAGACAGGGACCTCCGAGAGCACCAGGATCAGCACGGCGCGTGACCGAGTTCGAGCGGCGCTGAGTATAGGCAGGTGCTCGGGAATCACCCGGGGTCGTCGCGCCGAACCCCGTCAGGCGTTTTTCAGCAGGACGCCAACGCGGTCGCGACTTCGTCCGCAATCGCCGCCGCGGCCGCGGCCGGGTCCGATGCCGCGGTCACGGGACGGCCGATCACCAGCCAACTCGCGCCGCGCGCGATGGCCTCGCCCGGGGTCGTGACCCGGACCTGGTCCCCGATCGCAACGCCCTGCGGGCGGATTCCCGGCACCATCGATGCCAGTCCCGTCGCCCGTACCTGATCGAGCTCGAGCCCGCTACAGACCACACCAGTACAGGCAGCCACCCGTGCGTGTTCGAGTCGTTCGGCGAACGCATCGGTGTCGGCGTCCGAAGTGAGGACGGTGACGGCCAAGGTCACGGGATCCGGTAACCCGGCGCGCCGTGCGCCCGCGTGGGCGCCGGCGACGAAGGCCTCCAGCATCTCGGTGCCGCCCGACGCGTGGGCGTTGAGGAACCTGACTCCGTGGGCCGCGAGGGCCGCGGCACCCCGCTCGACCGTGTTGGGGATGTCGTGCAACTTGAGATCGCAGAACACCGCGAAGCCGAGGTCGTGCAACCGATCGAACGCCTCCGGTCCGGCTTCGGCGTACAGCTCGTGACCGACCTTGGCGATGCCGAACCACGGCGCGACCGTGCGCGCCATGCTGATGGCAGCGTCGAGGTCACCCACGTCGAGTGGCAATGCCAACCGTTCGCGCACCTCTGTCGGGGCTCCGACCATCGTCGTCATCCTTCGTTGCTCCTCATCGTGAAGACCCGTCGTCATTGCCGTATGTCGTCATCGCGCTTCGTCTCCGCGCATCGCACCCACGAGATCCCGGACCCGGCCGACGTCGTGGGCGCCACACCAGTCGGCCACCTCGTCGTGGACCCGATTCACGGCCCGGGGTTCCCGGAACGACACCGTCCCCACTCCCACCGCGGCGGCGCCGGCCAGCAACATCTCGACCGCGTCGAGACCGTGGCTCACTCCCCCGGTGCCGATCACCGGGACCGGGCCGAGCGCACGGGTCACCTCGTGCACGATCCGCAGCGCCACGGGTTTGACCGGATCGCCCGAGTACCCGCCCGTGACGTTGCCCAACTGCGGCCGGCGCGTCTCGGCGTCGACCCCCATGCCGAGGAGCGTGTTCACGAGCGTCAGCCCGGTGGCGCCCGCGGTCATCGCAGCTCGCGCGACGGCGACAACCTCCCACGTGTTCGGCGACAACTTCACGAACACCGGCACGTCGAGTCCGACGCCGGCCACGGCCGCCACGACCGCGGCCGTGGCCGTCGGATCGTGCGCAAACATCCGTGCCGAATCCTCCACGTTGGGACAACTCACGTTGACCTCGACCGCCGCGAGTGTCCCGGCGATCGGCGCGAGCGCGCGCATCGCCGTCGCGAAGTCGTCGACGG
>JBDUBS010000245.1:0-5794 GCA_040003875.1 Acidimicrobiia bacterium
GCACGCAGCGTCGAGGGCCGGGTCCTGCGCAACGAGATCTCGTGAACCGAGTCAGGTCCGGAAGGAAGCAGCTCTCAGCGGGCCCTCTCGTGTGCCGCAGGGTTGCCTGGTCTGAGCCGGCGACGGGAACCGCGCTTCATTGCGTCTTGTCGACGGCGGGTGCACGGTCCGCACTGCAACATCGATAGACATCGGCCACAGGAACACCCAGAAATCGGGCCGGACCGTCCTCGCACCCTTCCGACCGACGGTAAGGTCGCAGGCGTGGCGGAGAAGGCCGTTCCTACGGCGCGGGCGCAGGAATCCGGGGCTGGACGCGCCCCCCGCGGACTTGCCCAGGTCACCCATGTCCACGCGCCGATCCGGTCGACTGCCCTCGCCGTCCTGGCCCTCGCCGTGGTGAGCGTGCTGTCGTTCCCGAGCCTCGGTGGCGCCGGGATCCCGGCCCCGTCGATCGAGCACGCAGCGGTACTCACGCCCGACGGCACCGATGGATATGCGTTCGACGCGGTCCGCGACACCGTGACGGTGTCCACGAACTCGGGCAACCGAACGGCCAACCTGCGCACGGTCTTCTGGGCATCCGACGCCGCGGTGGAACGCGATTCGACGACGTGCGCGACGTGGAGCGCCGAGTCGAGCGATCGCGTCCAACAAGGTGCGGCGCTTCGCATTTCGGACCAACCCGGCCGCGGGGTCCGGGCGATCACCGTGACCAAGAACGTGTTCCCGTACGGGTCGTGGGTCTTCAACGTCCACATCTGGGACAGCGGGACCGGGCGCATGGACAAGCTCGTGAGTATCGACCTCGCGCCGGTGCTCGCGATCGCCGGGGATCCCCCACACCCCCGGGCGTTGCCGTGGCGAGTGTGCGCCCGGGCGGTGGGTCGCACGTTGAGCTTCAAGGCGTGGGCCACTGCCGATGCAGAACCGGAGTGGGGCGATCCCGGTCACGGCGCCTCGGTCCAGCTACCCACCGACGCGCCGACATCCGGATACTCGGGCTGGTATGCCGGGCATCTCGGTCCCGGGATGACCGTCGAGTACTCGGACCTGCGGACCGACGCGGTCGCCGCGGCGCCGGTGGTTGCGCTGCCCACGCCGACCGACACCGCGGCCGTACTCGCTCGATAGGGTCGGGCGATGTCGTTCCAAGCCCTGTATCGCAAGTACCGACCGCAACGGTTCGGCGAGTTGGTCGGCCAAGAGCACATCACAGTCGCGTTGCGCAATGCCGTGCGCGACGACCGCGTCGGTCATGCGTATCTCTTCTCCGGCCCCCGCGGGAACGGCAAGACGACCACCGCCCGGATCCTGGCCAAGGCCTTGAACTGTCTCGAGCTCGGTGCCGACGGCGAACCGTGCGGCCAGTGCGAGAACTGTGTTGCGATCGCGGCCGGCACATTCGGTGACCTCGTCGAGATGGACGCGGCATCGAACCGTGGAGTCGAGGACGCCCGCAACCTGGTATCGCGGATCAACCTCGGACTCGGCGCCACGTCGAAGCGCAAGGTGTACCTCCTCGACGAGGTGCACATGCTCACGAAGGACGCGTCGAACACGCTCCTGAAGTCGATCGAGGAACCGCCGCCGCACGTGGTGTTCATCCTCGCCACGACCGAACCCGAGAAGGTGCTGCCCACCATCCGGTCGCGCACCCAACACTTCGAGTTCACGTACCTGACGGTCGAGGAGATCAGCGGATTGCTCGCGTCAGTGCTCGCCGACGAAGGAGTGGAGTTCGAAGCCGAAGCGCTCCCGCTCGTGGCACGGGCGGCCGCCGGTTCGGCCCGCGATTCCGAGTCGCTGCTCGATCTCGTGCTTGCGGGCGGTGGGCCCGTGACGGTGGCGTCGGTCGAGGCCGCGCTCGGTGGTGCACCACTCGAGATGCGGATGACCATTCTCGACGCGGTCGCGGCCGAGGACGTTGCCGGGGTCCTCATCGGCGTACGCGCGCTCCTCGACGCCGCGCACGACCCGCGTCGGATCGCCGAGGGACTGCTCAGTGCCCTCCGCGACGCGTTCGTCACCGTCGCGAGTCGCGGTCGGATCGAGATCGACGAACCCGAGGACGTCCAAGCTCGCCTCGCCACCCTGGGTGAGACGATGGGGAACGCGGCCCTCGTGCGCGCGCTCGAGACCCTCGGTCAGGCGATCGTCGACATGCGCGGTGTCGACGCGGCTGATCCCCGACTCGTGTTGGAGATCGCGCTCGTCCGCTTGGCGCGCCGGGAGACGAACGTGGCAGTGGCCTCACTCGCGGATCGCGTCGACCGCTTGGAAGCGCGCCTTGCCGGCGGTGGGGCTGCGAGTCCGCCCCCACCCGCCGCACCCACGCCCCCGGCGGCCGAGGGATCGGCGGTCGAGACACCGGGGGTCGAGGCACCGACCCGCAGCTCCCGACCCAAGGCGCTTGGCGCGTTGCGGAAGGCGGCCGCGGCGCAAACGAGCGCGGCGCCTGCTCCCACCGCGGCGGACCCGGAGCCCGCGCCGCCCGGCGTGGATTCCACACCCGAGGTTTCCTTCGGCCTCGACGACGCCGTGCTCGCGTGGGCGCAGGTCCTTGCCGGCGTGCCGCGCTCGCTCCAAGCCGCAGTGATGGAGGCTCAACCGTTGCGGGTCGACGGCAACGTCATCGTCTTCGGGGTGGCGCGCAATCACATCGACGCGGTGCGGCCCAAGTTCCAGAAAAACGCCGACGCCATCCGAGAGGCGTTCATCCGTGAACTCGGAACCGTTCCCCGCTTCTCCTTCTCGCCCCACGAATGGGGCGAGGGCGAGGGGCCGCCGCACCGGCTCGTCGCCAATCAGCCCGTAACGGATCCGGAACCCGAGATCGACATCGTGGAAGTCGTCGACACCACCGAGCTCGTGGACGCGCCGATCACCGAGGGTCCGGCAGTAGATTCGATCAGTCGCCTCGAGGACGCGCTCGGCGCGACCGTCGTGGAAGAGCAGACGAAGTCCTAGGGAGTCCCGTGGCCAAATCCAAGCCCCCGATGAACAACATGATGAAGCAAGTCCAGCAGATGCAGGAGGACATGTTCGCGGCGCAGGCCCAACTCGCCGAGACCACGGTCGACGGCACTGCCGGTGGGGGCATGGTCAAGGCGACGGTGACCGGCACCGGGGACCTGATCTCGATCGAACTGTCACCCGATGTCGTCGACCCCGACGACATCGAGATGCTCCAAGACCTGGTGGTGGCCGCCGTCGCCGACGCGAACCGGGCCGCGCAGGCTCTGCAGTCGGAACGGATGGGCGGCGTCACCGGCGGTATCGACCTCAGCGCGTTCGGCCTCGGTTGATACCGGTCCGGTCCTCTCGGTGACCGCGATCTACGCGGGGCCGGTCCAGAGGCTCATCGACGAACTCGGTCGGCTCCCCGGTGTGGGTCCGAAGTCGGCTCAGCGCATCGCGTTCTATCTGTTGCGGGTCGCGCCCGAGGACGCACGCCGCCTCGCCGGTTCGATCGTCGAGGTGAAGGAGAAGATCACTTGGTGTCGGCGGTGCTTCAACATCGCCGAAGGTGAGCTGTGCCAGTTCTGCCTCGACGAACGGCGCGACCGGACCGTCATCTGCGTGGTCGAGGAACCCCGCGACATTGTGGCCGTCGAGCGCACCCAGGAGTTCCGCGGTTCGTACCACGTGCTCCAGGGGACGATCTCTCCGATCGAGGGCATCGGCCCCGATCAGCTGCGGATCAAGGAACTGCTCCAGCGCGTGCGCGAAGACGCGGTCACCGAGGTGATCCTCGCCACCAACCCGAACACCGACGGCGAAGTGACCGCGATGTACCTGGCCCGAGCCCTGGGCGAGAGCGAGTTGCGCGTCACGCGACTCGCGAGCGGGCTGCCCGTCGGAGGCGACCTCGAGTACGCCGATGAGGTCACCCTCGGCCGCGCCTTCGAAGGTCGCCGCCCCATCGACGCCTGACCGCTCTCGACGACGGGGCGTCAGGGGAGGGTGGCGCGGATGAGGGTGCCGACCTGTTCGTGTTCGGTGAGGAACCCGTCGTGGCCGTCGAGTGAGTCGATCACGGTGAGCGCTCCGGCGCCCGGGATGAGTGCAGTCAGTTCACGCTGGAGCCGGATCGGGTAGAGCCGGTCCGACGAGATGCCGGCGACCGCGACCCGGGCCGTGATCCGTCGCAGCGCGGCGGGAATCCCACCGCGCCCCCGGCCGACGTCGTGGTGGTTCATCGCCCGCGACAGCGCGATGTAGGTGTTGGCGTCGAAGCGGTGGGCGAGACGTTCGCCGTGGTAGTCGAGGTAGGACTCGATCGCGTAGCGGCCACCGGTGAGGGGGTCCTCGTCGCCCTGGCGCCCCCGACCGAAGCGTTCGTCGAGTTCGATCTCGGAGCGGTACGACACCTGACCGATGCCCCGCGCCAGCGACATCCCGCGCCACGGTCCCTCTCCGGGTGGCGCGTCGTAGTAGTCGCCGCCGGCGAAGGCCGGGTCGGCTCGGATGGCGCGGATCTGTAGCGCACACAGCGCGATCTCCTCGGCAGTCGCCTGCGCTCCGCACGCGATGATCACCGCGACAGGAACCCGCTCGGGAAAGGACACCGCCCATTCGAGGGCGCGTTGGCCCCCCATCGACCCGCCGACGACCGCGGCCCACCGTTGGATCCCGAGTTGGGTGGCGAGCGCGGCCTCGATCACGACCTGATCGCGGATCGTCACCACCGGGAACCGCGATCCGTAGGGCTGCCCCGTCGCCGGATCCGTCGACGCCGGGCCGGTGGTGCCCTGGCAACCACCGAGCACGTTGGGGCACACGACGAAGTAGCGGTCGGTGTCGATCGCCAGCCCCGGACCGACGACAGCGGACCACCATCCCGGTTGCGAATGGCCCGGACCGGCCGGACCGGTGGCGTGGCTGTCGCCGGTCAACGCGTGCAGGACCAGCACCGCGTTGCCCCGAGTCTCGTCGAGTTCGCCCCACGTCTCGTAGGCCACCGTGATGTCGGCAAGCTGTCCGCCCGCTTCGAGCACGTGTGGGCGCGCGTCGAAGAGGGTGGCGAATCGGCGCCGACCCGGGGGGTCACCAGGCCGCCAGGCGCTGGTGGTCGGAATCGGTCCGATCAGGCGCCCTTGGCGGCGCGGAATCCGGCTTCGAGGTCGGCCGTGATGTCGTCGATCGACTCGATGCCGATCGACAGCCGGACCAGTTCCGGGGTGACGCCGGCGCTGTCCTGCTCTTCGGGCGTCAGCTGTTGGTGGGTGGTGCTCGCCGGGTGGATCGCGAGGCTGCGCACATCACCGACATTGGCCAGGTGGCTGAACAGTTCGAGACTGTTGATGAATGCTTTCCCGGCCTCGAGCCCACCCTCGATCCCGAACGCAATGATCGCTCCGTACCCGTTGGGCAGGTACTCCTTCGCCCGGCCGTGCCACTTGCTCGACTCGAGGCCCGGGTACGCGACCCACTCCACCTCGTCGCGTGCTTCGAGCCACTGCGCGACGGCGAGGGCATTCTGCGAGTGTCGCTCCATCCGCAGGCTGAGCGTCTCGAGCCCCTGGATCATGAGGAACGCGTTGAAGGGCGAGATCGCCGCGCCGATGTCGCGTAGGTACGTGAGCCGGGCCTTGAGGATGTAGCGCGCCGGCCACAGTGCCTCGGGCAGCTGTGAGAACGCGAGGCCGTGGTAGCTGGGCTCGGGCTCGGTGAAGTTGGGGAACCGGCCGCTGCCCTCGTAGTCGAACGTTCCGCCGTCGACGATGATGCCGCCGATCGACGTGCCGTGACCGCCGATGAACTTCGTGGCCGAGTGGGTGACGATGTCGGC
>JBDUBS010000104.1:0-5787 GCA_040003875.1 Acidimicrobiia bacterium
GGCGACTTTCTTCTTGGCCTGTGCCGAGAGTGAAGGTGAGGCAGTCGACCAATATGTCGCTCTCGTGCATACCCCACGTGGTCGTCAAGGTGTCGATGAGGCGTTCGGCCACCGCGACCTTGTGTTCGGGCGTGCGGGCCTGGCCGGTCTCATCGATCGTCAGCGCCACCACCGCGGCACCATGCTCACGCACAATCGGCATGATGCGGGCGAACCGACTGGCCGGCCCCTCGCCGTCCTCGAAGTTGACCGAGTTAATCACTGACCGGCCACCGAGGCACTCCAGCCCGGCTTCGATGACCTGCGGCTCGGTGGAGTCGAGCATGATCGGCAGGGTCGAGGCGGTGGCGAACCGGCCGGCAATTTCGCGCATGTCGAGCACGCCATCGCGACCCACATAGTCAACGCACACGTCGATGAAGTGCGAACCGTCGCGGGTCGCATCGCGGGCGACTTCGACGCAGTCCTCGAACCGGCCGTCGAGCATCGCGTCGCGGAACTTGCGCGACCCGTTGGCGTTGGTGCGCTCGCCGACCGCGAGGTACGCGAGTTCCTGGTGGTAGGGGACGGCCGAGTAGATGCTCGAACAACCGGGCTCGGCACGGGGGCTGCGGGCGACGGGCGCGCGGTCGGGTCCGAGGCGATCCACCACCGCGGCGAGGTGCTCCGGGGTGGTCCCGCAACAGCCCCCGACGATGTTCAGCCCGAACTCCGCCACGAACCGTTCGTGCGCGTCGGCGAGGAGCGCTGGCGTGAGGTCGTAGTGCGTGTGGCCGTCGACGACCGACGGTAGACCTGCGTTCGGCAGGCACGAGAGGAACGTGCGGCCGTTTTGCGCGAGGTACCGCAGGTGTTCGGTCATCTCGTTGGGGCCGGTCGCGCAGTTGAGACCGATGACGTCGGGCCGCATCGCTTCGAGCGCGTTGACCGCGGCACCGATCTCGGACCCGACGAGCATGCGCCCGGTGGTCTCCATGGTGACCTGCACCATGAGGGGCAGCTCGCGCCCGGCATCGGCCATGGCGCGTCGGCACGCGACCAGGGCGGCCTTGGCCTGGAGCAGGTCGTAGACGGTCTCGACGAGCAGGACGTCCGCACCGCCGGCGATGAGACCGGCGGCCTGCTCCTGATAGTCGGTCCGCAGCGCGGTGAAGGTGATCGCGCCGAGCGACGGCAATCGGGTGCCGGGGCCGATCGAGCCGACGACCCAGCGCGGGCGGTCAGGGGTGCTGAACTCCTCGGCGGCCTCCTTGGCGAGCCGGGCCGCGGTCACGTTCATGTCGTACGCCTGATCGGCAATGCCGTATTCGTTGAGGACGAGGCCGAACGACCCGAAGGTGGCCGTCTCGACCGCGTCCACCCCGACGGCGAAGTATTCGGAGTGCATCTGGCGGATCAGTTCGGGCCGGGTGACCACAAGGTGTTCGTTGCAGCCCTCGAGGGCTTCGCCACCGAAGTCGTCGGGTCCGAGATCCTGGCCCTGGACCCACGTACCGAAGGCACCGTCGAGGATCAGGACGCGTTCGGGCAAGGTGGCAAGAAAGTCCGACATGAGGCGGTCCAGGCTACTGGCTCACCCTCCCCGTACCGTCCCCGTAAGGGTCGGGCCGACCCGGTACGGTCGATCCATGGATCGCGCCAAGGTTCGTCACGCGGCCGGAGACGCGGCTCGCACCCTGCACCGTCGGCTCGGCGACGTGGTCATCCCCGGATACGAGACGGTCCCGGTCGCGGCGACCTTCCCGGTCGAGCCGTCCGTGTCGGACCTCGGCGTGCCGGTCGAGGATCTGGTGCGGATGATGCGGTCGGTGCGCCTGGACAACGCCGGACCGGGTGAGTTGGAGGGTTACGTCGACGACTCCCTTGGCCGCTTCCTCCACACGACCGCGCTCGCACTCGGGCTCGAGGGTGACTGTCTCGAGTTGGGAGCGAATCCTTACTTCCAGACGCTCTGTCTGCAGCAGTGCACGGGGCTCCGGCTCACGCTCGCCAACTACTTCGGCGAGGACTACGGCGACACGTTGACCCAGGACCTGCATTACTGGGACCCGGCTACCCGGTCGGACGTGACCACGCCGATGACCTCGTCGCTGTTCAACACCGAAGAGGCTCCGTTCCCATGGCCCGACGCGTCGTTTGACGTGGTGCTCTTCTGCGAGATCATCGAACACCTGCTGCGCGATCCGGTGGCAGTCATGCGCGAGATCCGGCGTGTCCTCCGACCGGGCGGAACGCTCATCATGACCACGCCCAACGTCGCGCGCCTCGAGAACGTGATGCGCCTCGTCGAAGGTGCGAACATCTACGACGCGTACTCGGCCTACCCGTACGGTCGTCACGTGCGCGAGTACACCCGCCACGAACTGGTGGCGTTGCTCCACTTCATGGGCTTCGAGGTCGAGTCGCACTACACGGCCGATGCCCACACCGAGCCGGGCAACGGTGGGTATGGCTACCGCGAGATCGTTCCCCTCCTGCAGCGACGCGCACCGGACCTCGGCCAGTACCTGTTCACGCGGTCGACGATGACCGAGCACGCGCCGGTGCCCGACACGTTGCCGTCGAACCTCTTCCGCAACTATCCGGCGGAACGCATCGTCGACTCCGGTCGCTGACGCCGCGCATGAACCGCGTGACGCAGCGGTGGGCCTCCGTGTTGCCCACCGGCACGGGCGCCGTGGGGGTCTGGATCGCGGCGAGCGGCGCGCTGGCGTACGCGTTCCTCGCGATCACCGGGCGCGCCCTGGGACCGACGAGCGCGTCGGGACTCTCCACCCTGTGGGTCGTCGGCTTTCTCGTCGGCCAGGCCGCCGGCCTCCCGTTGGAACAAGAGGTCTCTCGAGCCATCTCGAGCCGGCGGGCCCGACACGTCGGGGTCGGCCCGGTGGTGCTCCGCGCCGCGATCGCCGGCGCGGTCTTCACCGCCGTGGTGGTGATCGCGATCTTCGCGGGCGGCAGTTGGCTCGTCGACCGCCTCTTCGGCGGCAACTGGTTGCTGCTCGTGTCGTTCGCAGTGCTCTTCGTCGGCACCATGATCGAGTACCTGGTCCGTGGCGTGCTCGCGGGCAGCGCGCGCTTCGGCGCCTACGGTCGGCTCATCGGTGCCGAGGCCGGCGTGCGAGTGGCGGCGGTCGCGATCCTCGCGGCGGTGGGCGTCGACCGCGCCGGTCCGTACGGATTGGTGCTGGCGGTCGCGCCGTTCTTCGGCGTCGGAGTCGCCCTGATCGGCGGGGAGCGGTCCGACTTCGGCGAGCCCGGTCCGTCGGCGGCGTGGTCCGAACTCACCCGGTCGCTCGGGTGGTTGTTCGCCGGAGCGCTGTTCGCGCAGGCCCTCGTCAACCTCGGGCCGGTGTCGGTGCGGTTGCTCGAACCGAACTCCGGACGGCTCATCAGCGCGTTCGTCGCGAGCCTGATCGTCGCGCGCGTACCGGTCTTCCTCTTCCAGGCCGCGCAGGCTGCGTTGCTCCCGCGCCTCTCGCACCATGCGGGTGGTGGACGGGCCGAGGTACTGGCGGCCGAGACGGCCGCGTTGGTCCGGGCGTTGGGGGTGCTGGTGTTCGTCGCGGCCGGTGGCGCGGCCCTGCTCGGGCCGACCGTCGTCCGGATCGGGTGGGGCGACGGGTTCGCGCTCGGTGCGTCCGATTTCGCGGTACTCGCGGCGGCGAGTTGCATCTACCTGATCGCACTCACGATCGCTCAGGCCCTGCTTGCCCTGGAATGCCCGAATCGCGCGACTTGGGCCTGGGCACTCGGCGTCGGCGCGCTCTCGCTCTGCGTGGTATTCGGTGACGACGTGCTGACGCGCGTCGAGGTGGGCTTCCTGGTCGGAACCCTCACGTCGGCCGCCGCGATGGGCGTCCTGCTCCGGCGACCGATGACACGCGCGCGTACCTCGGCTCCGGTCCCCGATCGCGCGGGTGGTGACCGTTAGCCTCCCTGCCCAGCGGGCACGTGCATCGGGTGGGGTGCTGAACCCCGATGCCGAGACGAACAACGGAGATCACATGCGCATTCTGATCCTTGGTGGCGACGGTTACCTCGGGTGGCCGACCGCGATGCATTTCTCGCGGCTGGGCGACGACGTCGCGATCGCCGACAACTTCACCCGACGCAGCGGTCACCTCGAGCGGGGCACCGACAGCCTCACGCCGATCGCACCGATCCAGGACCGGGTCGCAGCATGGGAGCAGATCAGCGGGAAGCACATCGAGTCGCACATCCTCGACATCTGCGACTACGAGAACCTCCTCGCGCTGTTCCGCAGCTTCATGCCGGAGACGATCGTCCACTACGGCGAGATCGCGTCTGCGCCCTACTCCATGATCGACCGCGACCACGCGTGGGAGACCCAGCGCAACAACGTCGAAGGTTGCATGAACGTGATCTGGGCGATGCACGAGGTGTGTCCGGACGCACACCTGGTGAAGCTCGGCACGATGGGCGAGTACGGCACCCCGAACATCGACATCGAAGAGGGCTATATCGACCTCGACCACAACGGTCGGACCGATCGCCTGCCGTTCCCGAAGCTGCCCGGCAGCTTCTACCACCTGTCCAAGGTCCACGACACACACAATCTCCACTTCGCGTGCCGGATGTGGGGGTTGCGGGCGACCGACCTCAACCAGGGCGTGGTCTACGGCATCCACACCGACGAGACCGAGCTCGACGATCGGCTGCTCACCCGGTTCGACTACGACGAGATCTTCGGTACCGCCCTCAACCGCTTTTGCGTCCAGGCGGTCCTCGGACACCCGATCACCGTGTACGGCAAGGGCATGCAGACGCGTGGCTTCCTCAACATCCGGGACACGATCCAGTGCATCGAACTCGCCACGCGCAACCCGGCCGCGAGCGGTGAGATGCGGGTCTTCAACCAGTTCACCGAGGTGTTCACCGTTCTCCAACTCGGCGAAGAAGTGGTGACCGCGGCTCGTCACCTCGGTTACAACGCCGAACTGCACCACGTCGACAACCCGCGCTTCGAGCTCGAGGAGCACTATTACAACCCGACCCATACGGGTTTGCTCGAGTTGGGGCTGAAGCCGCGTCTGCTCTCCGACGAGCTGATCGAGACGGTGCTCCACACCATCGAACGCTTCAAGGACCGCATCAACCCGCGAGCGATCGACCCTGCAACGCGCTGGCGCTGAGTCGCGGCTCGGCATGAGCGGGTGACGTCACCGCGGGATCGTCGCCGGTTCGCATTCGCGGCCGCCGGGATCATCGGGCTGGCGTTCCTGGTCCGCATCTTCCAACTCGGGACCGACAGCTTCTGGGTCGACGAGATCAACGTCCTGGCGTTCGTCCGGTCGGGACATCTCCTGACCGATCTCCGGGCGCGCGGCGGACCGTTCGAACCGCCGTTGCACTACCTCGCGGTGTGGGCCGCGTCGGCCCTCCCGATGGGGTTCGAAGCCGCCGCTCGCGTCCCGGCGGTCGTGTTCGGCACGCTCGAGGTCGGCGCGGTGATGCTGTTGACCCGTCGGTTGACCCGTCGGAACGACGTCACCCTCCTGGCCGGCGCGTTCCTCGCGGTGGCGCCGTTCGCGGTGCGGTACTCGCAGGAGAACCGCTACTACGCGACCTTCTCGGCCCTGCACCTCCTCACGTGGTGGCTCGTGGTGCGGAGTCTCCAGGAGCGCAAGCGGTCCGCGTTCCTCTGGTGGGGCGCCGGAGTCGGCCTGTTGATCCTGTCCCACCCGTTCGCGCCGTTGGTCGTCCTGGTGCAGTTGGCGACGGTCGGCTGGATCGCGCGCGCGGAACACAAGCGCCGAAATCCGGAGC
>JBDUBS010000065.1:0-1744 GCA_040003875.1 Acidimicrobiia bacterium
CGACGTTGGGGCTCGCGTCCGCGGCGTCGAAGACGTGCATGGTGGCGCCGCCGGCGGCGGCGAGGCCGGTGATGCCGAGGCTGACGGCAGCGGCCGTCGCGAGTGCGGTTCGACGGTTCATGGTGACTCCAGGTCCGGTCGGGGGCCGGTGCAGCGAGGCTGCATCGGTGGGATATCGGACTGCTCTCGACGGTAGAGGCCCCGAGGTCAGGAGGCGGCGTCGGTTGACCCAGGAATCGGCAAAGTGTGCGAACGGAGTTGCTCAAGTGCGCGAGGGTGGGGCGGTGCAGTTGCTCCTGGTCGAGGACGACGACGCGATCGCGGCGCCCATGGCGCGAGGACTCGAACGGGAAGGCTTCACCGTCACCCGGGCGGTGACCGGCGAGGCGGCCCTGGCCGCCAGCGGGTACGACCTCGTCCTGCTCGACCTCGGCATGCCGGATATGGACGGCTTCGCCATCTGCCATCAGTTACGGGCGCGTTCGGACGTCCCGATCATCGTCGTGACGGCGCGCGGCGACGAGGCGGATCGGGTGGTGGGCCTCGAACTCGGCGCCGACGACTACCTGGTGAAGCCGTTCGGTTTCCGCGAGCTGGTCGCACGGATCCGTGCCGTGACGCGTCGGACCGGGGCCAAGTCGACCGACGACGGCGACAGCGAGGTCCGCACGCTCGGCACACTCACGGTGAACGTTCGCGCCCATCGCGTCGCGATCGACGGTGAGGAACTCGCGCTCACGCCGAAGGAGTTCGACCTGCTCGCGCTCCTCGCCGAGGCACCGGGTTCGTTGTTCGAACGCACCACCATCCTCGAACGGGTGTGGGACCCGCACTGGTACGGGCCGACGAAGACCCTCGACGTCCACGTCGCGACCCTGCGGAAGAAACTCGGCAACCCGGCGTGGGTCGAGACGGTGCGCGGCGTCGGATTTCGGCTCGTGGACCCCGCCGCGGCATAACCGGCATCATCCATGCGTCGCCGGCTGCTGCTCAGCTACCTCTCGCTCACGCTGATCGTGTTACTCCTGCTGGAGGTGCCGCTCGGGCTGGCCTACGCAAAAGAGCAGCGGCTCCGGCTCACGGCATCGGTCGAACGTGATGCGCTGGCGCTGTCGATTCGTGCCGAAGAGGGATTCGAGAACGAAGGGCTGGCATCGGTGCGCCGAGTCGCCCGTCAGTACCAATCGGACACCGGCGGCCGGGTGGTCATCATCCGGCCGGACGGCAGCGTGATCGTCGACTCCGATCCCCGTTCGGAACACGAGAACTTCGCGAGCCGACCGGAGTTCGAGTCGGCCCTGAACCGGCACGAGGTGAAGGGGTCTCGTTCTTCGAACACGCTCGGCCACGACATCCTGTACTTCGCCGTCCCGATCGTGAACGGATCGCAGGTCGTCGGTGCGCTGCGGGTGACGTACCCGACCTCGTACGTCGACGCCCGGATCAGCCGCGGCTGGTGGCTGCTCGTCGGCATCGGTCTCGTGATCCTGCTCATCGTCTTCTTGGTGAGCTTCCGACTCGCGCGCCAGGTGACGATCCCGATCGAGCGATTGGCCCGCGCGTCGGCCGCTGTGGGTGTGGGCGCGCTCGACACTCGGACCGAGGTCCCACGAGGTCCACCCGAGATCCGCGAGTTGGCCGAGCAGTTCAACGCGACCACCGCTCGGCTGGAGCGACTGATGGTCTCGCAACAGGAGTTCGTAGCGGACGCGTCCCACCAGCTCCGCACGCCGCTCGCCGCGCT
>JBDUBS010000252.1:0-5774 GCA_040003875.1 Acidimicrobiia bacterium
GATCCACCATCTTCCGTGACGATGCGAAAACAACCGTCATCGTCGTTTCCTGAGGAGCCATGTCCCGTCGCCTGCAACGCGTCCGCATCGTCGTCACTGTCGCGTTGTTGCTCACGGTCGTCAGCGCGTGCGGACTCGCACGGCCGCCGATCGGCCCCGCGACGAGCGCTCCACCGGACCGACCGATCTCCTCTGACGGCGGGGTGGCGCCGGGCGGTACGACCGAGGCGGCCCGCCGGGCGGGGTTCAACCCCGGTTCCGGGATCCTGTGGATGGACGACGCCGACCGTCAGCGTGAACTCGATGCGATGGTGGCGACCGGCGCCCGCTGGATCGCGATCGACTTCGACTGGAACTCGATCCAGGGCGATGGTCCCGACAGCTTCCGCTGGGACCGTTCCACGGACACGGTCGTCGGTGAGGCGCATGCCCGCGGGCTCCGCGTCATCGGCGCACTCGCATACAGCCCACCCTGGGCCCGCCGGGCCCAATGCGCGAGCACGAGCCACTGTCTGCCTGCCGACCCTGACGCATACGCACGGTTCGCCCGGGCCGCGGTGGAACGGTACGGACCCGCCAGTGGCATTCCTGCGCTACGCAACTCTGTGCGCGTGTGGCAGATCTGGAACGAAGCCAACCACTACCCCTTCGTGCAGCCGACGGTGGACATCCCCGGATACACCCTCCTCCTGCGGCGCGCGTACGCGGCGATCAAACTCGGCGACTCCGGTACCACTGTGCTGGCGGGGGCGACGTCGCCGGCAGGCGACGACCCGAGCGGTCGGGACGTGGCGCCCGTGACTTTCCTCCGCGGCATCTACGCCAACGGCGGCGGAAACTCGTTCGACGCATTCGCGCATCACCCATACTCGTTCCCCGAGAGCCCGCTCACCGCGGCGCCGTGGAATGCATTCGGCCAGACCCGAGACCTCCACGACGTGATGACGGCGCACGGCGACAGCGCCAAGAAGGTGTGGGGCACCGAGGCCGGCGCCGGGACGGGAACCGATTCGAAGTCAGTGAGCGCGAGCCGTCAATCGCAACTGCTGCGGGAGTACTACAGCGGTTGGAACGGCGAGTTCCGTAGTTTCACCGGCCCGTTGCTGTGGTTCACCGTGCGCGACTCCGGTACCGATCCGGCGAGCATCTACGAGAACTTCGGGATCCTGCGGCACGACTTCCGGGCCAAGCCGGCACGCGACGTTTTCGTGTCGATGCTCAAAGCTTGACCGGTCGCGCACAGCGGACGCTTCGGTAGGGTCGCGTCATGATCTCACCGTCGGCTACTCCGGCCGCATCGTTCGATCCGCTTGCTTCATTCCGACTCGACGGCATGGTCGCCATCGTCACCGGCGCGAGCTCGGGACTCGGCGCCCGTTTCGCCCGCGTGCTCGACGCCGCCGGCGCGCGGGTCGCGATCACCGCGCGGCGCGCCGACCGCCTCGAGGCGCTCGCGTCCGAACTCAGCGACCCGATCGTGGTCCCGGGCAACATCACCGACCCGACCGCACGGGAGTTGCTGATCGACACGGTGACCGAACGGGCCGGTCGGCTCGACGTGCTGGTGAACAACGCGGGCCGCAGCGAGCCGACGCGTGCGTTCGACGAACCGGTCGAGCACTTCCGCGACACGATCGAGCTGAATCTGGTGGCGCCGTTCGCGATCGCCCAGGCCGCGGCTCGAGCCATGGCGGCCCGAGAGATCGAGGGCAGCATCGTCAACGTCTCGTCCATCTACGCGCTCGTGGGCATCGGGCGCATCCCGGAGGCCGGGTACTCGGCATCGAAAGGTGGTCTGACCAGCCTGACTCGCGAGCTCGCGAGTCAGTGGTCGCGCCGCAACATCCGGGTCAACGCCCTGGCGCCGGGCTGGTTCCCCAGCGAGATGACGAGCGAGATGTTCACCGACGCCCGGCTCGGCGAGTGGATCGCCGAGAAGACGCCGCTCCGGCGGCCCGGACGACCCGAGGAACTCGACGGAGCGTTGCTCTTCCTGGCCAGCGCGGCGAGCAGCTACGTGACCGGTCAAACGCTCGCGGTCGATGGGGGTTGGACCGCGATCTGACCGGGTGGCGCTCGGCTGGCCGCACCGGCCCGCGGGCCTCAAGATCAGGCGGAATCGGTCGATGTTGCAGAGGTGGAAGATGGCTCGAGGGGCGAGCACGCGCCCAGCGCGGACCGATCGCTACTCGGCCTGATGTTGGAACACGCGACCGACGGCATCTGTCTCGTGTCGCGCGAGGGAACGATCCTTGCCACCACCCCCGCGATCGAGCGGATGATCGGTGCCGCGCCGGGCTCGATGCGGGAGATGAGTGGTCTCGACCTCCTGCACGAGGACGACGTCCTCCCCGCGCTCGACCGGCTGAATCGCATCGGCGAGGACGTCCCCGATGACTACCGGACCTACCGGTTCAAGCATCGTGACGGGCACTACATCACCGTCGAGTTGTTGGCGACCGAGAACCCCGAGCCGATCGCCGAAGCACCGACGGGCTCCCTCGTTCTCACGGTCCGGGACATCACCGAGTGGCACGAGACCCAACTCGAACTCGCCCAGAGCCAGATCCGGCGCGACCTTGTCGCGAACATCGCTTCGAGCTTCGTGGACGCGCTCGACACCGAGATCGACGCGACGGTCACCACGACGCTCGAACGCCTCGGCCATCACATGGGCGCCGACCGGGCCTACGTGTTCCGGAGTCCGCCCGAAGGCATGTCGATGCACTGCACACACCGGTGGGCCCGGCGGGGCCGCGGGTTCATCGTCGATCTGTTCGTGGACATTCCGACCGGAAGACTCCAGCACTGGCGCGACCAACTACTTGCCAACCAGACGGTGTTGATCGACGACCGCACTGAGCCCGACTCACAGAACCGCGACATCGAGTTGACCGGCGTCGCAGGGATCAGCGCGCTCGTCGCCGTCCCGCTCGTACGCGAGGGGGTAGCCGTCGGCTTCATCGGTCTCGATGTCATCGACCGCAGCCACGTCTGGAGCCACGACGACACCCTGGTGCTCCGGGTCGTCTCCGACATCATTGGTTCGGCGCTCGCCCGCCGCGACGCCGGCGAGCGGTCCCGCCTCGCAGAGACCCGCTTCCGGGCCATGGTCGAGCACTCCTCCGATGCGCTCATCGTGATCGACGGCGACGCGCAGATCAGCCACATGCCCATCGGCGAGAACCTCTTCGGGTACGCACCGGAAGACCTCTACGCCACCAACGCCCTGGATCTCGTCCACCCCGACGACCTCGATTTCGCCTCCACCGAGATGATCAAGGCCGTCGTGGATCCCACGTATCACGCGCTCAACGCCATGCGGATCCGGCACGCCGACGGACATTGGGTTCCCATCGAACTCGTCGCGTCGAGCCACTTCGACGAGCCCGCCATCGACGGCGTGATCATGAACGTCCGCGACGTCACGGAACGCCGACTGGTGGAGAGCCGTCTCCACGAGAGCGAAGAACGGATGCGCGCGCTCGTGGCGAACCTGCCGGGCGCGGTGTTCCGATGTGGAGCCGAACCGCCCTACGACGACGACTACGTGAGCGACGCCATCGCAGCGCTCACGGGCTACTCCGCCGCCGCGTTCCTCGCCGGCGAGATCTCATTCGACGCGCTCATCGAGCCCGAGCACCGCGCGGCGACCGATATCGAGATCGCCCGCGCCAAGGCGAGCCCGGGTGACCGTCAGTACGTGGTCGAATACCCGCTCCGGCACCGAGACGGTTCGATCCGATGGCTCTCCGAACACGGTCGGATCGTCAAGGCCGAACCGGGTAGTGAAGAGATGCTCGAAGGATTCATCTTCGACATCACTTCCCGCGTCGAGGCCATCAACGAGACCAAGGACAGCGACGCCAAGCTGACGCACCTCATCGCCAACATCCCCGGCGCCGTGTTCCGGAGTGAGGCGACCCCTCCGTACCGGGACATCTTCGTGAGCGACGCCATCGAGGAACTCACGGGCTATACCCCGACCGCGTTCCTCGACGGCGAAATCGACTTCTACGACCTGATCGTCGCCGACCAACGCGACAACGTCGACGCGCCGATCGCCCGCAGCACCGAGACCGGGAATGCCTATACCGCCGAGTACCAGTTCCGTCACCGCGACGGTTCGCTGCGGTGGGTCGAAGAGCGCGGGCAGGTGGCGGTCGATCCCGACGGCAGCACGTGGATCGACGGCGCCATGTTCGATCTCACGCAACGCAAGCTGCTCGAGGACCAGCTCGAACACGATGCCGCTCACGACCCGCTCACCGGCCTCCCCAACCGCAACCTGTTGATTCGCCACCTCGAGGCGACCGTGATGCGCGGACAACGCACCGGCGCGCTCACCGCGGCACTCTTCGTGGACCTGGACCGCTTCAAGCTCGTGAACGACGCGCTCGGCCATACCGCCGGCGACGAGTTGCTCGTCCACTTCAGCCGCCGTCTCCTGAGCGTGCTCCGCGCATCCGACCTCGCGGCTCGGACCGGTGGCGACGAGTTCGTGATCGTCTGCTCCGATCTGGCCGATGTCTCCGAGGCCGAGGCCGTCGCCGATCGCGTGGCCGAGCTGCTCCGGAACCCGTTTACGATCCAGGGTCGCAGCGTCTTCGTCAGTGCAAGCGTCGGGATCGCTCTCGCCGATCGCCACGACAGCTCGGCGAGCGACCTCCTCCGCAATGCCGACACCGCGGCGTACCGCGCGAAGGATCGCGGCCGCAACCGCTATGAACTCTTCGACGACGCACTGCGGGCGGCCACCGCCGCCGCGCTCGAGATCGAGACCGACCTCCACCGCGCACTCGACGACCACCAACTCTTCTTGCGCTACCAGCCCGTGGTCGACATCGAGCACGGGAAGATGGTGGGCGCCGAAGGTCTGGTCCGTTGGCAACATCCGCGACGGGGACTGCTCGCACCCGACGATTTCCTCGCTGCGGCCGAAGTGTCCGGGCTCGTCGTCGCCCTCGGGCGTGAAGTACTCGAGCTCGGAGTGGGTGCGATGCGCGACATCGACGAGACCCGCCTGCCCACCTTGGCCCTCAACCTCTCACCGAGAGAACTCGCGCAACCCGACCTGATCGAAAGAGTGCGGATCACCCTCGCCGAACACGGAGTGAAGCCGTCTCGTCTGTGCATCGAGATCACCGAGAGTGCGGTGCTCGACGAAGTGGAATCGGCCATTGCCACGCTCAACGCACTACGCGACATCGGCGTGCGGCTCGCCATCGACGACTTCGGCACCGGCTACTCGTCGCTCAGCTATCTCCGTCGCCTCCCCGTCGACATCGTGAAGATCGACCGGTCGTTCGTCGCCGAACTCGGCGCGGACGGCGCCAACCTCACCATCGTGGCCGGGATCATCGGCCTCGCGCGCGGCCTCGGGCTCTCCGTCGTGGCCGAGGGGATCGAGACCGTCCGCCAGCTCCAGGTACTCCGGGAACTCGGATGCACACTCGGCCAGGGTTACCTCTTCTCGGCCCCGATCGCACTCGACGACCTCTTGGGCATCAATCCCGACCGGTGGTCCACCGGCCGCGTGCGACACTGACGCCACGCGAGCGTGGCGGAACGGCATACGCGCCGGGTTTAGGTCCCGGTCCCTTCGGGGGTGAGGGTTCGACTCCCTCCGCTCGCACTTTTTGATGGCTCGTACGCTCGCACTCCTACGAGTCATGCCTCACGTGGGGCTCGCTGCCTCGCGGCTCGCTCCGCAGGCTCCGCTCGGGTGCAGGATGGGTTCGCTCCGGGGCGGCTCGCCTCCGCGAGCTCCGGCT
>JBDUBS010000442.1:0-5761 GCA_040003875.1 Acidimicrobiia bacterium
TGCGCTTGGCGCGGCTGATGCGCTGCGCCATGGAGCTCTCCGGCACCAGGTAGGCCTGCGCGATCTGGCCGGTGGTGAGACCGCCGACGGCGCGGAGGGTGAGTGCGACCGCCGACGACATCGTCAGGTCGGGGTGTGCACACAGGAAGTAGAGGCGCAGTGTGTCGTCAGTGCCCGGGATTGCGCCGGCCGGCAGCGCAGTGTCGAAGCGGACTTCGCGGTCGCGACGCGCAGTGTCGGACCGGGTCATGTCGAGGAACGCTCTCCACGCGACCGTGATGAGCCACGCCGTGCGGTCGGACGGCGGCTCGTCTTTCCAGACGGACAACAACCGGATGAGTGCCTCCTGCACGGCGTCCTCGGCCGTCGCGAAGTCGGCACCGCGACAGACGAGGACGCTCAAGACGTGAGGGACGAGCCGGCGCAGCTCGACGTCGTCCACCGTCAGTGCGTGAAGTTGGGCGGCGCGGCCAGGAACGGGCGGACCTCCAGCCACTCGTGAATTGGTTCGCCCCCGGCACCGGGTGCCGCCGACAGCTCGCCCGCGAGCTCGATCGCGCGTGCCTCGCTGTCGACGTCGATCACCATCCATCCTGCGATCAGGTCCTTCGTTTCGGCGAACGGGCCGTCGGTCACCGGCGGACGGCCTTTGCCGTCGGAGCGGACCCACATCCCGTCGGGTGACAACGCCTGACCGTCGACGAACTCGCCCGTGCCTTCGAGTCGCGTTGCGAAGTCGTTCATGAACAGGATGTGGGCCTCGACCTCTTCAGGGGTCCACTGGTCCATCGGAATGTCGTTCACCGGCGCCGGGGCGCCTTGGTAATGCTTGAGCAACAGGTACTTGGCCATCGGGTTCTCCCTTGTGTGACCGCAGCCGGTGTCGGCCGGGTATACCCCTGAGACGGAGCCGACTCGGCATTCTCGACATCGACGGCCCGAATATGCCGCAAACATGCCGCCAACATGCGGCCGAATGCCCGGGCGACCCCCGGTGGGTTTCGTTCGTCACCTCGGTGCCGATGGCGGCATAATCCGACGCTGCGTCGGGCGTTGGATCCGGTGCGGTCGAGGCCATCTTCCCCGGAGCCACCCATGACCCGCCCCGATGCGTCGACTCTTGCTGCGGTGAAAGCTCGGTACGAGGCCGAACGCGCGAAGCGAGTGCGGGAGGAGGGGCTCGGGCAGTACCACTCTCTCGGCGAGTACCACCTCGATCGGGACCCCTGGGCCGACCCCGAGTTCACGCGTGACCCGGTGACCGAGGAGGTCGACGTCGTCATTCTCGGCGGCGGCTGGGCCGGGATGCTCGCGGCGATCAACCTGACCCGGCGTGGGATCGAGAACTTCCGGATCCTGGAGAAGGCCGCCGACTTCGGGGGCACCTGGTATTGGAATCGCTACCCGGGCTGCATGTGCGACGTCGACGCCACGATCTACCTCCCGCTCCTCGAGGAGACCGGCTACATGCCGACGGAGAAGTACGCGAGCGCGTCGGAGATCTTCGGGTACTGCCAACTCCTCGGTCGGCACTTCGGGCTCTACGAGCACGCCCTGTTCCAGACCGAGGTCGAGTCGCTCCGCTGGGACGACCGCGTGCACCGCTGGGATCTCGTCACCCAGCGCGGCGACCACATCCGCACGCAGTTCTTCATCTCTGCGGGCGGGCTCATGCACAAGGCCAAGCTGCCGGGGATCGACGGCATCGAGCGCTTCGCCGGGAAGGCGTTCCACACCACGCGCTGGGACTACGAGTTCACCGGCGGCAGCCCGTCCGAGCCGATGGACCGGCTCGCCGACAAGGTGGTCGGCATCATCGGCACCGGCGCGACGTCGGTACAACTGGTTCCGCAGCTGGCCCGAGCCGCCAAGGAGGTCTACGTCTTCCAACGCACGCCGTCGGCGATCGGTGTCCGCGGGCAGCGACCGATCGACGAGGCGTGGTTCCGCTCGCTCCCGCCCGGTTGGCAGCAGGAGCGGACCCGCAACTTCACCGAGGTCGTCACCGGCAACCAGCCCGACCGCGACCTGGTCGACGACGGGTGGACCGCGGCCATGCGCACCGACACGCAGCGAGTCCCCGCGACCGACGCGGAACGCGCCGAGCTCGAGGCCATCGACTTCGAGGTGATGGAGGGTCTACGCCGCCGTGTCGAGGAGATCGTCGAGGATCCCGAGACCGCGGAGAAGCTGAAGCCATGGTACGGAAAACACTGCAAGCGGCTGTGCTTCCACGACGAGTATCTGCAGTCGTTCAACCTACCGAACGTGCACATCGTCGACACCGACGGTCGCGGTGTGCGGGAGATGTCGGCTGCGGGACCGGTCGTCGGCGGCACGGAATATCCGCTCGACCTCCTCATCTTCGCGTCGGGTTTCGAGATCACCACCGGTCTCGTCGGCCGGCTCGGGTTCGACCCGGTCGGTCGGGGTGGCCTGCGCCTCAGCGAGCGCTGGCACGACGGCACCCACTCCCTGCACGGCATCCTCACCGCCGAGTTCCCGAACTTCTTCGTGGTGAGCTTCATCCAGGCCGGCTTCGGCCTGAACTTCGTCCACTTCCTCTCGGAGTCGACGGCCCACATCACGGGGCTGATCGACCAGTGCCTCTCCGACGGCATCGAGTCGATCGAGGCGACGGTCGAGGCCGAGGACGAGTGGCTGCAGACCCTCTGGGACCGCTCGGGCGCGATCGCCGGTTACAACAAGACGTGCACGCCGAGCTACGGCAACAGCGAGGGCTCGCGCACGATGCTCGCCGCCCGGGGCGCCGTCTTCCCCGGATCGCTGATGAACTATGCCGCGCACCTCCAGCAGTGGCGCGACACCGGCACCCTCGCGGGGACGCGAGTCGTGCGCCGAACGGTCAGCCGGTGACGTAGCGGTCGACCACGCTCAGCGCATCGTCGATGCGTGCCAGGCCAGTTTCGAGGTCGGCGAGCGATGTCGTCAGTGGTGGCGTGACGTGCAGCCGGTTGAAGTGGATGAACGGCCAGACGCCCCGCTCCTTGCACGCGGCGAGCAACTCCTGCATCGGTCGCGCGTCGGTCCCGCTCGCGTTGTACGGCACGAGCATCTCGCGGGTCTCCCGGTTCCGTACGAGTTCGATGGCCCAAAAGCCACCGAGGCCGCGTACCTCGCCCACGGCGGGATGGTTTGTCGCGATCTTCTCCAGCGCGGGACCGATCGCATCGCCGAGAGCACGGGCTTGCCCGAGCACATCCTCGTCTCGGAAGATGTTGATGGACGCGACCGCGGACGCGCAGGCGAGCGGGTGGCCCGAGTAGGTGAGACCACCTGGATAGACGCGGTGGTCGAAGGTCGCCGCGATCTCGTCGGAGAGGATCACGCCACCGAGCGGGACGTACCCCGAGTTCACGCCCTTGGCGAAGCAGATGAGGTCCGGGGCTACACCCCAGCGCTGGATCGAGAACCACTCGCCGCAGCGACCGAAGCCGGCCATCACCTCGTCGGCGATGAGCACAATGCCGTGACGGTCGCAGAGGTCGCGAACGCCCTGGAGATAGCCGAGCGGCGGAACGAGGACGCCGTTGGTGCCAACCACGGGCTCGAGGATGACCGCGGCGATGGTGTGTGCGCCCTCGTACATCACGATCTCGTCGAGGTGCGCGAGTGCTCGTTCGCACTCCTGCTCCTCGGTGGTCGCGTGGAACGACGAGCGGTAGAGATACGGACCGGCAAAGTGCACGATGCCGGGAACCGACGGTTCCGAAGGCCACCGGCGCGGATCACCCGTCGCCGCGATCGACCCCGAGGTGGCACCGTGATAACTGCGGTACATGGCGAGGATCTTGTGCCGGTCGGTGTGCACGCGCGCCATGCGCATCGCGTTCTCGTTTGCCTCGGCGCCGCCGTTGGTGAAGAAGACCTTCTCCATTCCATCGGGCGCGACCTCGGCGATGAGGCGCGCCGCCTCACTACGCTCCGGATCTGCGTGGATCGGCGCGACGGTGCAGAGTCGGCCGGCCGCGTCTTGGATTGCGGCGATCAACTTCGGGTGTTGATGACCCAGGTTCACGTTGATCAGTTGCGAGCTGAAGTCGAGGTACCGGTTGCCCTCGAAGTCCCACATCCAAGACCCCTCGGCGCCCGCGATAGCGACGGGGTTGATCTCGGCCTGCGCGGACCAGGAGTGGAACACGTGCGCGCGGTCGTTCGTCAGCGTGGCCTCGGCAGTGTGATGGTCGTGACTCATCCACCGACTGTGTCACGTCCGGGCGGGTCGGTGCGGGTCCCGGGGAACTCGATCTGCCCGTTGCTCGGCGGAGAGGCGAGTGCGGGCCGGCTGATCGTCCCTGTGCCTGTCCCGGTCGTGGCTCAGTGGTTTCCTGATTCGGCGGGCGATCAGCGCACGACGTAGGCGGTGAGACTGCTGGCCGAGACGTTGTAGACGGTGCCACCCACGATCGCCGGTGAGAGATCGAACGCGCTTGCATTCGTGGTGTACCAGAGCGCCAGACAGTTCTTCGGAGTACCGGAGCAGTTCGCGATTCCTGCCGCGTCGTACGCACGGAGATTTGCACCTCGACTGCCGACGTAGACCACGCCGTTCGCCACCACCGGTGAGGTGCGGGCCTTGACGCCCAGACTCGAACGCCAGAGCGGGGAACAGGTCTTCGGCACTCCCGAGCAGTTCTTCACCCCGGCCGCGTCGTAGGCGAACATGCGCAGGTCGACGGATCCGGCACCGAGGTACACCACCCCGTTCGCAATCGCGGGCGAGGTGTCGATCGCGCTCCCCGTCGAGGCGGTCCACAGCGGGTTGCATTGTCGGAGGCCGGTCCCGGAACAATTGGTCACCCCACGCGCGTCGAACGCGTAGAGCTTGCCGTTCGCGGCACCGACGTACATCACGCCGTTCACTATGGCCGGTGACACGGGTGCTGTCCCACTGGTCAAAGCAACCGACGTCGGTTGACACACTTTGGGGATGCCCGAACAGTTGGTGTTGCCGGCCGCGTCGAAGACGAACGTGTTGCCGAGCGGCGAACTCACCGCGACCTTCCCGTCGGCGACGACGGGAGTGGTGAGCCCGGGCCCGAGGAGCGAACCGGTCCAGAGCGGGGCGCAGACCCGTGGAGATCCGCCGCAATTGGTCGACCCAGCCGCGTCGAAGGCGAACATCCCTTCCGGCGAGTACGCCGCCACGTAGACGACACCTCCGGAGACGACGGGGGACGACACCGCTTCACCGGTCGGAGCGATCGTCGCGGTCCACAGGGCCTGGCACGTGGTCGGAGTGCCCGAGCAGCGTGTCACGCCCGCAGCGTCGAACGCCGAGAGCCTGCCGTTGCGAGACGTCACGTAGACGACACCGCCGACGACTGCCGGTGTTGTATCGATGGCGCCGCCGACGGCCCCCGTCCACCTCGAAGAACACGGGGAACTCGTATGAGCACAGCCGGCACCGCTGGCGTCGAACGCTCGAATCGAAGATCCGACCCCGAGGTACACGACCCCGTTGCTCACCACCGGTGAGGAGTTCGGGGCAACACGGAACGTCGTGTGCCAGAGCTCATGGAGAGTGCCGATGTTCCCGACGTTGATGGTCGACTCCAACGGTTGATTGCCGCTGTGTGCCGCGTCACCGCGGAACTGGTTCCAACACGCGCTGCACGCGAATGCGAGGACCAAGGCGATGACGGCGGGTCGTGCTCTCATCCGCGATCCCCCTGTCGCCCGTGCGGAACCGGAGCAATCTCGCAGGGGCCGCCATCGCGGTCAAGGAGCCGTGCGACCC
>JBDUBS010000360.1:0-1736 GCA_040003875.1 Acidimicrobiia bacterium
CGCTCACGGGGCTTCATCTCGTGCTCCGGTGGACGAGAGGACGGTCGCGGTCCAGTCTGCGCAACGCGGTGTGGGCGGGCATCGGTCTGCTTGCCGTGACCTCGGTCTGGTTCAATGTCGGCCTGGCGGTGATGTCCGGGCGATTACTCGACGGCAGCACGCCGCCGCGCGACATCGCGGCATTCGTCGGTTTCCAATACGCCGTCCACGACAACGTGCCCGGTGGGGCGCGCCCGTTTCTCAGTACTGGCGCACAAGTTCCAGCACCCAAGGCGGGAAGGGTGTTCGTACTCGGCGACTGCGAGGGCCTCTACTGGTCCGATGGAAGCGTCTGGACCCAACTCGAAGGCGGCGAACTCACCGGTCGCTACCGGCTGAAGCTTCGCTTCCCGAGCACGCCGACGGAGTGGGAGCCGCTGGTCGTCAGCCGGGCCAACGGCCATAGCCGCGGTGACAAGCCGCAATACCTCACAGTGCGGGTGCTCCCTGGCCACCGCGTGCAGTTCGCGTTCGACGGCGTGTTCGCCGGCACGCCGATCGCCATCGACCCGGGGTCCTCGCACGAACTCAACATCGTGATGGACGCCGGTTCCAAGAGTCGCACGGCGGGGGAAATCAGCGTGCGCCTGGACGGCCGAGCCGCGTATTCCATGACGATCCCGAACGGTCTTGTCCCGGAACCGCTCCGGCCCCTCGTCAACGTGTCCGTGGGACGCGCCGATCTCCCCGGGCTTCTTCATCGCTTCACCGGATCGATCATCCGCCTCCCTCCCAAGACCTCTCTGTGTGAGGAGCTGACGCACTGACGTGCCCGACGAGTTCGATTGAACGCCGACCCGGCTGGGACGATCCCATGCGGGATCCCCGCTAGATCCCCGGGGCCCGTTCCTCAGAGTGCGCTTCGGTGCCGCTGATCTGTGATGGTCGGGGCGGGTTGTCACCGCGTCGCTGTACGTTGGGGCAATGGCGACGGCTCGTCCACACGCAGTCTCGATCGACGACGCGATCGCGACCCTGACCTTCCTCTCCAACCGATCTCCGATGACGACCGCCGAGGAGTCGTCGAGCGCGTTCGCGCGGGTGTCGGACTACCGCGAGGGCGGAGTGTTCGTCGGTCACTGGGCCGGCAACAGCGAATGGGAACGGCATCCAGTAGGTGACGAGATCGTGATGGTCGTAGCGGGCGAAACGACGATCTTCTTCTTGGCAGAAGATGGCGAACACTCGAAGGCCCTTCGACTTGGTGACCTCATCGTCGTGCCGCAGAACACCTGGCACCGGTTCGAGACGCCGGTCGAGGTGAAGCTGTTGAGCGTTACCCCACAGCCCACGGATCACCAATCTGATCAGCCGACCTGAACACTCGACCTGGCCTCCTTGACCGCCGCTCGGTCCGGGGCAACGCCTGCGCTATCGCCCTCCTGCGCCCGTCGCGGTCGGCCCACGCGGCGACCGGGGTCCCGCCCGGCCACCGCGTCAGTCGTTCACGCAGGGATTTCGGCGAGGACCGCGTCGATCTGCGAAAGGACCATGCGCATGCCCTCCTCGACGCCCGTGGCGAGCTCCTGCTCCATGCCCGACTGCGAGTCGAAGTGGGTGCGGATCTCCATCACCGCGCCCCCACCGTCCCGCTCGTCAATGGTGATGAGCATGGCGGTCATCGCGTTCCCGTCGTTCGGGCGACCGTCGTCGTCGACGTCGGCATCCCGCAGCTCGAGGTGGCGGGGCGGGTCGGC
>JBDUBS010000102.1:0-1731 GCA_040003875.1 Acidimicrobiia bacterium
TGCTCGAACAATGGTCGACCACATACCGAGCGGTGGCGGCGAGCGACGCGTTCGCGGCGCGGTTCGCGCGCGCCGAGAGCGAATGCCGCCCGTGTTCCGCGACGTGCGCGAGCGACTGGGCGAGGGTCGCGGCGGGCCGGGCCGCGGCGTGGGGCGCGGTGTGCACGAGGTCGGCCAGGAGTTTGCGACCGGCGGGCTTGCGCAGCACGGCCGGTCGAGGTGCGCTGCGCATGAACCCGAGGAAATGGTCCATGGTCGTGCAGAAGGCTGCAGTCGACGGACGGGTCCGCCCCGGCGCGGCGACCGCAAGAGCCGGCGCGGCGACCGTCGGAGCCGCCGACAGTGTCAGGGCTGCGGTCAGGGCGAGACCGATGATCGAGCGGGCACGCATACCGTCTTATCGGCACCCCCGCCCGGTGGGTCAAGTCGTAACGCGGGTACGAGGGGCCGAACGCGCTGTTGGAACTCGGTCCGGCTGGGTAGGAGACTGCGGCCGGGCCCCGGATGGGCACCGGGAAGCTGGAGCGACTCCATCGAGGGTCGACATCGCAGAGGGAGCCGACCATGAGTGACATCTTCGACAAGGCGCGGGATCTCATCTCCGAAAACACCGAGAAGGCCAAGACGCTCATCAACGAGAACGACGAGAAGGTCGACCGCGCACTCGACAAGGTTGCCGATTTGGTCGACAAACAGACCAAGGGCAAGCACCGCGAGAAGATCGCCGACGGTGCGGCGAAGGCGAAGGCGGCGATCAAGAACTTCGCCGACGACGACAAGAAGTGAGATTCCGCAAGGACGCCAACCTCGACACCGGTCAGGTCTCCGACCAGCGGGGCGCGGGCTCGGACCTCGGCGGTACGGGAGGTCTCGGTGGTGTGCTCGGTGGCGTCCTGGGCGGTGGGTCCGGAAGTGGAGGACGCGGCAAGGCGGTCGGAGGCGGTGGCCTCATCGGTGTAATCGTCCTGATCGCGGTTCTCTTCTTCGCCAACCGCGGCGGCACGCCGACCTCGACCGCGACGCGTGTCGCGGGCGACAACACCGACATCTCACAGTCGTGTCGAACCGGAGCCGACGCGAACCAGCGCCAGGACTGCCGACTCGTCGGCGTGGTGAACTCGGTGCAGAAGTATTGGCAGGGTGTCGTGGAGGGATATCAGGACACCCGCACCGTCCTCTTCAGTGGGCAGACCCAGACTGGGTGCGGGTCCGCGACCGCCGACACGGGTCCGTTCTATTGCCCGGCCGACAAGCTCGTGTACATCGACCTCGGTTTCTACGATGAGCTCACCAGCCGGTTCGGCGCGAAGGGAGGTCCGTTCGCGGAGGCGTACGTGATCGCGCACGAGTACGGCCACCACGTGCAGGATCTCCTCGGGACGAACGCCAAGGTCGGCAACGACCGCGAAGGACCGAGGTCGGGTTCGGTGCGGCTCGAACTGCAGGCCGATTGTTACGCAGGGGTGTGGGCCGCGCACGCCGTGGACACGGGGTTGATCGATCGCATCACCGACCAGGACATCACCGACGGGCTCGACGCCGCATCGGCCGTGGGCGACGACCGCATTCAACGTGCGGCCACCGGTTCGGTCGACCAGGAATCGTGGACCCACGGGTCTTCGCACCAGCGCCAGAAGTGGTTCACCATCGGGTTCCGGGGCGGCGACCCCAACCGTTGCAACACCTTCGCCGCCGACGCCCTCTAAGACGCCGCCAACCGTCGATCACTCG
>JBDUBS010000334.1:0-5732 GCA_040003875.1 Acidimicrobiia bacterium
GGTCATCGGGGACGAGCGGTCGTGCGCAGGCGGGGCGCGACGCGGATCGTTCGAAGCGTGACGGCCCGAGCCGCACGGCCGGTGGCTCGCGGGGCGCGTCGACCGGCAGGCCCACGGGAACTGGGCGACCCAGCGCATCCGGAGGTCGGAGCGCGCCGGCCCGGTCCGATCGGTCCGACCGCAGTCGCGACGATCGAGGCGCTCGCAGCGGCGGTCCTCGCGGAGCAGACCGCGACGATCGCGGATCGCGCGGCGCACGGAACGACCGCGGCTCGCGTCCCGGACCGAAGGGCGGCACGCTCGGTACCTCGCGCCGGCGCGAGCCCGCCCCCGCGGCGCCGGAGTTCAGGGACACCGGTCGGCCCAAGCCCGAGAAGAGCGGCGCCCGGAGCGGCCCGCCGGTGCCGTTGCGAGTGGTGCGGGGCAAAGGCAAGCCGAAGTCGGCTCCGGTACGCAGCGGCAAGGCCGGCAAGCGTGAGGCCGCGGCCGCCGAGGTCGCGCCGGGGCCGGTCAAGCGCCGTCGGGGCAAGGGTCCGATGTCGGTGCGCGAGGAGATCCTGCGCCGCGGCGGCGCGCGAGGTGACCGGTGGTACAACTCGGTCGCTCGCGCGTCGGAGGCGTTCGCCGACGACCGTGAACGCGACGCCATCCGGATCTTGCGTCCGGTCCGCCAGGCGCTTCCCAACGCGCCGTCGGTGCGGGAACTGCTCGGCGTGTCGCTCTACCGTGCCGGTCAGTACAAAGCGGCGGCCGAGGAACTCGAGGCCTACGCGCAGATCACGGGCGAGGTCGACCAGCACCCGGTGCTGATGGACTGCGCCCGCGCCTTGCGCCAGCCCGCTCGCGTGCAGGAACTCTGGAACGAGCTTGCCGAGGTGTCACCGTCGTCGGAACTGGTCACCGAGGGCCGCATCGTGCTGGCCGGGACGCTGGCCGACAACGACCGACTGGCCGAGGCGGTCGCGATGTTGGGCCGGCGTGCGTCGGGGACCCCGAAGAAGATCGCGCTGCACCACCTGCGCCTCTGGTACGCCCTCGCCGACCTCGAGGAGCGGTCGGGCAACCTGCCGCGGGCCCGCATCCTCTTCGACCGGATCCGGCGCCACGAGGCCGGGTTCGCCGACGTCGCGGAACGGTTGGCGGCGCTCGGATGAGCCCGGGATCGGGCGCTCCGGCGCTCCGGTAGGATTTCCCGCTTCATGCAGCCAGGCTCCGCGCAGGTCGTCATCCTCGGCGCCGGCCGGTCCGTGCGCGGCGGGGTCCCATCGGCGATGGTCGACATCGACGAGCGGGGCCGGGTCATGGACTGGCTCCTCGACGCCTTCGCGGTGCTGGGCGACCCCGAGATCTATTTCGTCGGTGGCTTCAAGGCCGAGGACGTGGTCGAGCGTTACCCCCAGCTGCGTGTGGTGTTCAACCGTGCGTGGGCCGAGACCGGACCGGTGGAGTCCCTGGGCCTCGTGCCGCTCGACCCACTGCGCCCGACGTACGTCTGTTACTCCGACGTCGTGTTCCGCCGGCGGGCGGTCGAACTCCTGGCCGCGGCGCCACCCGGTGCCGCAGTGGCGGTCGACTCGCAGTGGCGGCTGCGTTACGACGGGCGGAGTCCGGCCGACCTCGCCCGCGCCGAGAAGGTGCGGCGGATCGGCTCCGCCATCGTGGAGATGGGCGTCGACGTCGGCGTCGGCGCGGCCGACGCGGAGTTCGCGGGTCTCGCTCGCCTGTCGCCGTCGGCAGTCGTGGCCGCGACGCGCGCGATCGTGAACGGAAGCCTGCCCGCGACCGCCGCGCTTCCCGCGCTGCTCGACCAGATCCGCGCCGTCGGCATCGACGTGCACGGCGTCGACCTGCGCGGTGAGTGGGCCGAACTGGATGCCCAACAGGACCTGGCCCGCTTCGTCCTCGGCACCAAGGCCGAGTCGCTCGACCGCCTTCGCCGCATGGACCATGGGGCGGTCATCGGTGCCCTCGTGTCGTTCACCCGGTCGGAGTGGTCGGCCGACCCCGCCGCGGTGCTGGATCGGATCGCGATCGGTCTGCCGCGCGAGACGCTGATCGTGCGCAGCAGCGCGCTGAGCGAGGACGGCTGGCGGAACTCGGGGGCGGGGCAGCACGAGAGCATCGCCGATGTGGCGCCGGAGCCGGATGCGCTGGCTTCCGCGATCGATGCGGTGTTCGCGTCGTACCTCGACGGCAACGAGGCCGACCAGGTACTCGTGCAGGAGATGGTGCGCGACGTCGCGCTCAGTGGGGTCGTGATGACCCGGACCCACGCGCTCGGCGCGCCGTATTACGTCGTGAACTTCGACGACGCGACCGCCCGCACCGACGTCGTCACGAGCGGCGGCGACGCGCGGACCGTCGTGTGCCTGCGCGGCGCGGACCATCCCGCCAATCTCCCGGCGTCGATCGCACCCGTGCTCTCGGCGGTCCAGAAGATCGAAGCGATCGTCGGCCACGACTCGCTCGACATCGAGTTCGCGGTCACGGGTGACGACGAAGTGCACGTGCTCCAGGTCCGACCGATCGCGATGACCGAGCGGGCGTTGCCGATGGACGACGACGTCGTGGTGGCCGCGGTCCGAGCCGGGACGCGATTCGTGACGGACCGGCACCGGCCGCAACCCACGTTGGTCGGTCGGACCACCCGGTACAGCGTCATGGCCGATTGGAACCCGGCCGAGATCGTCGGGACCACACCACGCGCGCTCGCGCTGTCGCTCTACCGATACCTCGTCACCGACGACGTGTGGGCCCGGCAGCGGGCCGAGTACGGATACCGCGACGTGCGTCCGTGTCCGCTGTTGGTGGAGATCGCAGGCCATCCGTACGTCGACGTGCGCGCGTGCTTCAACTCGTTCGTGCCCGCGACGGTGTCCGACGACCTCGCGACCCGCCTGGTCGAGCACCAAGTGGATCACCTCGCTCGGCACCCCCAGTTGCACGACAAGGTCGAGTTCGCGGTGCTGATCACCTGCCTCGCGCCCGACTTCGATCATCACGCGCAACGCCTCCTCGAGGCGGGGTTCACCGCGGCCGACGTCGACGAACTCCGGGACGCGCTCCGGGCGTTGACCATCGGTGCCGTCGCCCGCCTGGACGACGACCTCGACGAGTTGGAGCGGCTCCAGGCGCGCATCGCGAACCAGCGGGCCGACGATCTCGCGCCGCTCGACGCGGCGGCACACTGGCTCGAACTGGTCCGAACCGAGGGCACCCCGCTCTTCAGTCACCTGGCCCGGGCGGCGTTCGTGGCCACGAGCATCCTGCGGGGACTGGGCGCGGTCGGCGCGATCACTCCGGCGCGGATCGACGAGTTCCTGGCCACGACCGAGACGGTGTTCGGTCGGCTCCAGGCCGATGCCGCCCGTGTGCGCGACGGCGTGATGCCGTGGACTGACTTCGTCGACGAGTACGGGCATCTTCGGCCGGGGACCTACGACATCACATCGCTGCGGTACCGCAGTGCGGCCGAGGAATACCTCCGGCCGCTCGTCGACCAACCGACCGCCGCCGCCGTCGGAGTCACTGCTTTCGCGTGGACCTCGGCGGAGACCGCCGCGATCCGGGCGGCCCTGGCCGCTATCGACCTCCCGATCGAGCTCGACGCGCTCGATCGGTTCATCCGGGGTGCGATCACCGGACGAGAGGCGGGCAAGTTCGTCTTCACCCGGCCGCTCTCGGACGCGCTGGAGGCACTCGCGGCCTTCGGGGCGACGGTCGGGCTCGACCGGGACGATGTCGCCAACCTCCGGATCGGAGACGTGCTCCGGCTCCGGGACGCGATTCCAGACCCCGCCGGCTTCCTCCGGGTGCGCGTGGCCGAAGGCGTGGAGGCACACCACGTGACCCAGGGCGTCGCCCTCCCCGCGCAGATCGCGACGGCCGACGACCTCGTCTGCTTCGAACAATCCGACGCCGAACCGAACTTCGTGACCGCGCTCTCGGTGCAGGCATCGGTCACGGCCGGTCTGGTCGCGGGCCACGTCGACGTCGCGGGTCGGATCGTCCTGATCCCGAGTGCCGACCCGGGGTACGACTGGTTGTTGGCTCGCGGTATTGCCGGTCTCATCACGATGTTCGGTGGCGCCAACTCGCACATGGCGGTGCGAGCGGCCGAATGTCGGTTGCCGGCCGCGATCGGCGTCGGCGAATCGCGCTACGCGGCACTGGCTCGGGCCGACGTGATCCGGCTCGACTGTGGCGCGCGCACGGTGTCGGTAGTCCGGTGACCGGGGCCCGTATCGGAGTCACCCAGCGCGTCGAGGACCTTCCGGACCGCGGTGAGCGGCGCGACGCCCTCGACCAGGCCTGGACGTCGTGGATCGGCCAGACCGGCGACCTCGCGGTCCCGATCCCGAACACCACCGCCGACGTCGTGGCGTTCGTGCGCGCGTTCGAACTCGACGCGGTGGTCCTGAGTGGGGGCAACGACCTCGCCCACCTCGACGGCGCCACCAACCCGGCGCCGGAGCGGGACGCGACCGAGCGCGCACTCCTCACCCACGCCACGGACTCGGGATTGCCCGTCCTCGCGGTATGTCGGGGGATGCAGATGCTCGTGACGTTCTGGGGCGGAGCGCCGACCCCGTTGACCGGGCACGTCGGTGTCCCGCACGCGATCGAGCGGGTCTTCTCGCCGTGGCGGTTGCGCGCCGGCCCGGTGAACTCGTTCCACGACTGGGGAATCGCACCCGACGGGGTCGGCGCGACACTCGAGGTGCTCGCCTCCGCCCCGGACGGCAGCGTCGAAGCCGTGGCGCACCGCACGCTGCCCCAGGTGGGGATCATGTGGCATCCGGAGCGCGCGGTGCCCGATCCCGCCGACCGGGATCTGCTCGCCGGCCTCGTGGGCCGGGCGCGCTAGATGCGCGCCGTCATCCTGGCCGCGGGCGAGGGCACTCGGTTGCGGCCGTTCACGGCCGACCGGCCGAAGTGTCTCGTCGAACTCGCGGGGCGCCCGCTCCTCGCGTGGCAGTTGGACACGCTCGCGGCGGCCGGCGTCGACGACGTCACCATTGTCACCGGGTACCGTGCCGACCAGATCACCGGTGGGACGCGCCGAGTCCACAACCCGCGCTACGACGACACCAACATGGTGGCGAGCCTGATGTGCGCGCGCGACGCGTTCGACGGCGTCGACGACGTGCTCGTCGCCTACAGCGACATCGTGTACGAACCTCGCCTGGTGGAGGCGCTGACCGATTCCACCGCCGCGGTCGCGGTGCTGGTGGACCGCGAGTGGCGTGCGCTGTGGGCGCTGCGGATGGACGATCCGCTCGATGATGCCGAAACCCTGCGGATGGACGCCGACGGCCGGCTCCGGGAACTCGGCCGGAAACCGTCGAGTGAAGCGGACATCGGCGGCCAGTACGTCGGGTTGGTGCGGGTGCGGGCAGACGTGGCGCCGGACTGGCCGCGCCGCTACGACGCGCTCGACCCGGCGGGGAACTACGAGGGTCGCGACCGCGACCACATGTTCATGACCGCGTTCCTGCAACTCATGATCGACGACGATGTCCCGGTGCACGGCGTCACGGTCGACCGCGGGTGGGTAGAGGTGGACACCTGCGAGGATCTCGAGGTGTACACCGACCTTCACGACCGTCAGGAGTTGGCCGGATTCGTCCGACTCGATACGGAGGGGGAGCAGTGAAGTTGTTCTCGAAGTCGGCCAAGGTCCCGAATGGTCGCAAGGCGTTCCAACAGCTCGCGCTCGCCGACCGCGCGCT
>JBDUBS010000034.1:0-5724 GCA_040003875.1 Acidimicrobiia bacterium
GGTGCTCGACGTCATCAGTCGCGGCCGTGTCTCTTACGTCGCGGGATTGGGGTACCGGCCCGAGGAGTACGCGATGTTCGGTCACACACTGGCCGACCGCGGGCGCCGTATGGAGGCCTGCCTCACCGCGCTCCAGCAGGCCTGGACCGGGGAGCCCTTCACGTTCGAGGGCCGGCCCGTGCACGTCACCCCGCCCCCGGCCACTCCCGGAGGACCACTGATCATGTACGGCGGCGGGAGCGCGGCGGCGGCCCGACGCGCGGCCCGCTTCGGGTTGTCCTTCTTCGCTCAGACGTCCTCGCCCACGCTCGAGACCGTCTACCGGGACGAGTGCGAGCGACTCGGTCGCGATCCCGGGATGTGCATCCTCCCCGCGCCAGGCAGTGCCACCACCGTCTTCGTCGCCGAGGACCTGGACGAGGGGTGGGACCGGTACGGGCCGTTCATGCTCCACGACGCGCGCATGTACGCGTCGTGGCTGCTCGACGCCGACGCGGCGAGTAAGTCGGACGCGCGCACGATCGAGGACCTGCGGGCCGAGGCCGGGCCCTACCGCGTGCTCACTCCGGAAGAGGCGGTCGACTACGTGGGGAGTGTGGGACCGCTCACGCTGCATCCTCTGTGCGGGGGCTGCCCGCCGGATCTGGCCTGGGCGTCATTGGAGCTTGTCGCCACCCGCGTGCTCCCTGCACTCGGTTGACCGGCGCGCGCTCATCGATCGATCGCCGTCACGCTGACTGCGGTGCCGTTGCTCCGGCCGCGAACGTTCCCGGGGTGATGCGCAGGATCTGATCGTCGACACCGTTGCTCGTCGTGACGTACAGCGCCAGGTCGGGTCCGACGATCGGCGTTCGGAGCCGACCTCGATCGGTCAGGCTCACCGACATTGCGGTCGTGCTCCAACCGTCGTCCGAGAGTCGGAGCCACCGGAGCTGGGTGCCCTTGAGCGCGGCCAGCACCAGACCGCCGTTCCACGTCCCCCACCCGGCGCCGTACAAGAAGGTGCCGCCCGCGGTCGCGATCGTCGGACAGCCGGACGACCACGACGCCCGAATCGCGGACGGGTACCGCGCGGTATCGGTCATGGGTGTGTTCTCGTCGTACGCCGGATCGCCGAAGGTGCGCGGCACGGGGTCCCACCCGTAGTTCCCGACCACCAGCCGGTTCACCTCGTCGTCACAGCCCGTTCCCTGCTCGATTCCGAATGCCTGATCGCCACGGAAGGCGAGGCCTTGCACGTTGCGATGACCCCACGACTGGATGCGCGGATCGAACGGCGAGCCTGCGTTGCCGGGCACGCCCTTGCCGTCTTGATCGATGCGGAGCACCTTGCCGCCGAGTGACGTGGGACTCTGCGGGTTCGTTCCGACCGCAGCATCACCGGTTCCGACCCAGAGGTAACCGTCCGGTCCGAACCGGAGCCGGCACCCCGAGTGGCGACCCAACTCGGCGAGGGGATTGACGGGAATCCCCGTCACGATGTCGGTGCGACCGGTCACCGAGCGGTAGCCCGGCGCGAGCGTGAGGCGAGCGATCCGCACGTCGGGTCCCGTGGTCGACGCGAAACACACGAAGAGCCGACGGCTCGTCGCGAAGTCGGGCGCGAGCTCGGTACTCATCATCCCCGCTTCGGACGCGACGAGAAGATCCGCCGGCTTCCATTGCAGGATCGGCTGGCCCGCCGCGATGATCGTGAGGCCGTTCGGCCGTTCCGTGTACACCATTGCCAGTCCCGGGTTGGCGTTGGCTGGGGTCCAGATGACGTCCCACGGAATGGTGAGCCCGGATCGCACCGCAGCCACGTTGAGGGGCGGCGCCGGGACGCACGCGGCAGCGAGGAGCGCTACCGCGGCGATGAGGCCGTACCCGGATCTACGCACGACTCACCTCTCCCCAATTCGCGGTCCGCCGATCGTGCTTCCTCGATGAGGCTACCGAAGCCGGGCCGCGGCGCGATTGGTCCCCGAGCAAGATCTGCCGGGGCGGAGACCATCCCCCGCGTCTTGCTCCTCCGCGCACCTTCGCGGCGAATCTTCCGGATTGGCTGTCGATCTTGCGGTCGCGGTTCGTAGTCCTTCTGAGCGTTGCAGTTCGCACCGCCGCCGACGCGCGAACCACCTACCTTCGTGTCACCAACCCAAGGAGAATCCGAACATGGCGCAATACCTGATGTCCGTCTGGCACGACGAGGAGTACGTCGTCGACTTCTCCTCACCCGAAATGCAGCGCCGCAGCGCCCAAGTGGGTGCATTCAACGACGAGCTCCAAAGTGCGGGGGCATGGGTCTTCGGCGCCGGCCTCCACCCGGCGTCGTCGGCCACCGTGATCACGTCCCTCGGCGGCGACGTGTCGATGACCGACGGTCCCTACGCCGAATCCAAGGAGCAGATGGGCGGCTTCTGGGCCATCGAAGCTCCCGACCTCGACGCCGCGCTCGAATGGGCGAAGCAGGCGGCGGCGGCCTGCGAGGGTCCGGTCGAGCTGCGCCCGATGCAAGGGTGACCGACACCCTCGACGCCGTCTTCCGTCGGGAAGCCGGCCGCTGCACCGCCACCCTGATCCGCGTCCTCGGCGACATCGACCTCGCCCAGGACGCGGTCGCGGAGGCCTTCGCGGTCGCGGCCGAGCAGTGGCCCGACCGCGGCGTTCCGCCGAACCCGGGCGGCTGGATCACCACCACCGCGCGCAACCGCGCCATCGACCGGCTCCGGCGCGAATCCACCCGGACCGATCGCCACCTCGCCGCCCACCGATTGCACACCGACGCGATGGAACCCGATCCCGAACTCGCCGGTCTCGACACCTTGGTCGACGTCGTGGCGGACGACCAGCTCCGCCTCATGGTGTTGTGTTGCCACCCGGCCCTCTCGACCGAGGCCCAGGTCGCGCTCACGCTCCGGCTCCTCGGTGGGCTCGAAACCGCGGAGATCGCCCGGGCCTTCCTCGTCCCCGAGGTGACGATGGCCCAACGCATCGTGCGGGCCAAGCGCAAACTGCGCGACAACCACGCCTCGTACCGGATCCCACGTCCGGCCGAACTCCCCGACCGCCTCCGCGCAGTGTTGACCGCGATCTACCTCATCTTCACCGAGGGCCATACGGCGACCTCCGGCGAGACACTCGAACGGGTCGACCTGTCGGGCGAGGCGATCCGCCTCGGGCGTGTCCTGACGGAGTTGGCGCCGGACGAACCCGAGGCCGTCGGTCTGCTCGCATTGATGGTGCTCACCGAATCACGCCGGCCCGCACGAATCGACCCGGCCGGGGCAATGGTGCGCCTCGCCGACCAGGACCGCACGCGTTGGAACCGCATCCTCATCGATGAAGGGCACGACCTGGTGCGTGCGTGCCTACGACGCAATCAGCCCGGCCCGTTCCAGATCCAGGGAGCGATCGCCGCCGTCCATGCCGACGCGCCCACCGCAGCCGCGACCGATTGGGCGCAGATCGTCGCGCTCTACGACCAACTCCACGGATTCCGTCCCGATCCGGTCGTTGCGCTCAACCGGGCGATCGCAATCGCGGAACTCGACGGGGCGGTCGCGGGTTTGGCTGCACTCGCTGCGATCGAGGCCGATTCGTTGCACGACTATCAGCCGTACCACGCGAGCTGCGCCGACCTTCTCGCGCGCGCAGGGCGCCGCGTCGAGGCGTCGGGTGCGTACGACCGCGCGATCGCGCTCACGACGAATCCGATTGAGCACGAGTTCCTCCTGCGCCGACGCAAGGAGGCCCAAGCCGGTTGAGTCGCGACGATCTCCACCTGGGCGATGCCCCTCACCCGGACTCGACCGATTCACGGTCGCTGGGAGCCCCGGCTGCGAGGATCTGGATCAACGCCAAACCGATGAGCGCGACCATCGCAAGGCTGAGGACGACCAGCCCGGTCGGCTGCTCCCAGACGAACAACGACACGAGCAGCACCATGACGAGTGCGGTCCGAAGGCTCTTCGCGTGCTCGCCGAACCAGGTGGCGACCGGTCCGGATGGTTCTTCGCCGCCGACGTGGCCCATCGCCCGGTTCCACTGGCGACGCGTCCCAGTTGCCGCCCGCGACGGACCGGCAAGCCAAGCTGTCAACCACACGAGCAGCCCGATCGCGAAGAGCGCGCGGAATCCCCGCCCCACGAAACGCGTGATGGTGTCGAAGATCGCCACCGCGGCCGCATGATCCTGGGCCGTCGGAAGGCCGTCCAAATACACCGTGCGGCCGTAGCCGTAGCCGACAAGGCTCGCCGCCATGGCGATCGTGATGCCGACGCCGACCCGGAGTAGACCTGTGCGCCGCTGCGGCGCGATCAGGATCGCCAGTCCGTACAGCAGGAGCGTCAAGATCGGGAGGATCCACGCCAGTCGGTCGAGGAGCCGCGCGTAGCTCTGGATCGACTTCAGATCGGCCGAGTCGACGAGGACGAACCGGAAGTCGAGACGGCTGATGTCCACGGAGTCGGGCACGCTCACACCGAGGTTCGCCAGTTTCCTGGCGAGTGCCGTCGCGAGCGGCGCGAGGTTCAAGACAACCTTGCCGGCGTCCGTCGTCAGCGCCGGGTCCTTCCGGCCGGTGAGCGCGGCCACCATCTGGTCGTGTGCGCCCTGGTTGGCGAGTCGCCACACCGTGTCGAACTGATCCGACTCGAGGATATTCAGTGCCGCGGTCCGTGCGAGTTCGGTGGCGGCGGTCGCGATCGGCGCGGCGAGGAACCGGGCCCGCTTGGGCAGCGCAGCTTTCGACCGGCGCTCGATGTCGAGCGCGTCGACCACATCGTTGGCGACACGCGTGGCGACCGCTTCGCGCACCGCGGGGTCCTTGGAGAGCGGCGCGACCGTCTCGACGTAACGTCCTGAATCGAGCATGAGGTTGCGAACCCACACCGTCGCCCCGGCGAACGGGAGGAGCAGAGACGCGACCACAATCAGCGCGATCGAAGCGAGGGCCCGTCCCCGCCGGTTGGGTGTAGTCGTCTCGGACACCGGTGCCTGCCTCATGTCGGGCCCACTCTCGCTCGCTGCTTGAACGCGCCGGGAACGCTCGACCCATTTGCGCATCAGCATTCCCCGCGATGGATCCGTGACACTCCGCGTGAGCTGGGTTACGTTGCCGCCGCTTCACCATTCACCGGGTAGGAGGTTCCACCCATGCTCGCAGACTTCGGCGTCGGCCAAGCGTTCCTGTCCATCCTCTGGTTCTTCTTGTTCCTGCTCTGGATCATGCTGGTCTTCCACGTGATCAGCGACGTGTTCCGGAGCCATGACCTGAGCGGTAGCGCCAAGGCCCTCTGGCTGCTGTTCGTCATCGCGTTCCCCTATATCGGGATCTTCGTGTACCTCGTCGTACGCGGCGGGAAGATGCACGAGCACGACGTGCAGGCGTTCCAAGCGAACGAAGCCGCGGCCCGGGAATACATCCGAACTGCTGCCGGCACCGGCAGCGCGGCCGACGAGCTGACGCGTCTCGCCGACCTCAAGGCGAAGGGCGTCATCAACGACGCCGAGTTCCAGACCTTGAAGGCGAAGGTCATCGGCTAGCCCGACGAGGCCGCCCGAGGTTTGCGACGAGCAAAGCCACCACGCTCACGAGGTAGAGCTGACCGAGCAACGCCTCGGAGATCGCGAGCATGCGACCGAGATCGAGGCGGGAGGTGAGGTCGCCGTAGCCGGTGGTCGTGAGAGTGGTGAAGCTGAAGTAGACGAAGTCGACCGCGGCTCTCGAATGGGTCTGCACGA
>JBDUBS010000393.1:0-1722 GCA_040003875.1 Acidimicrobiia bacterium
ATTCCCTTGAGCCAACCGCCTGAGAGGTTCGTCGCACCACCGGAGCACATCTGGTCGAGCGCGGCCGAGAGCGCCGCGGAATCGGGTGGGCCGAGGGGTGCGAGGAGATCGACCTCGTTGTCGAAGGTCACCACCGCGAGCAGATCGGTCGGGCGCAATCGACTGGCGAGGAACCGGGTGCACTCCCGGGCGGCGTCGAGGCGGGCACCGGACATCGATCCCGAACGGTCGATGACCACGGCGAGGTGCAGCGGCCGCCGGCCGGTCTCGGGCGCGGCGGGGGCAAGGAGCTCGAGCATGCAGTGCACGTCGTGCTCGCCTTCAAGGGCGAGGAGTTGCTGGTCGAAACGAAGGTTGGTCTGCATGAGGTGCTCCCTGCACTGGTGGTGATGACAACTCGCAGTATGCGGAGGGGGTCGGACGATTACGTCGGTGTGGTTCTGTGATGTGGTTCCGGTCGGACGCCAGCACCTCGTACGATCCGGCAACGCACGGCAGGGCTGGGGAGGCACTCGTGGCGCAGCAGCAGACGCCCTACGAACGGATGATGGCGCTCGTCGCCTACGTGGTCGCGCGACCGAACGGTTGCAAAAAGGGAGACGTCGCGAAGCACGTCCCCGGCTATCAGGGACTCTCCGAATCGGCGCTCGAGAAGGGGCTCCAGCGTGACCGCGACGTGTTGCGCGACGCGTGGGGCATCGACATCGAGTACGCCGACCGCACCTGGACCTACAGCATCCGGCCGCCCTTCTTCACCACCAAGGAACGCACCGCGCTCATCACCGCGGCGGCGATGGTCGATGTCGACGGTATCGGGGATGACGAACTCCCGGGCGAGCTCGGGACTGCGGTCTCCCAGGCTCGGGCGTTGATCGTGGTGCGCGTGCATGGTCGCGTCGTCGAACTCCGTGCCGCGATCGCGCAGCGCCAGGCGGTGCAGTTCCGCTTCAACGGGACCGTCCGCACCGTCAATCCGCTCGTGGTCGGGATGTGGCGGCACTATTGGTATCTCGTGGGAGACGAGCACGAGTCGGGGATCCGCAAGAAGTACAACCTCGACAAGATCGAGTCCGACGCGGACACGCCAGCGATCGAACTCGTCGGCGCCCCGGACGCGTTCGTGCCGCCGGCGGACCTCGACCCCGAGGCCGAACTCCACATGGATCCCAACGCGTGGGGCAGCGACCCTCCGGTCATGGCCCACGTGTCCGTGGCGCGCGACCAGGAACCCCGCTTCCTCGGCGAGTTCACGGGCGAAGGCGAAGCCACCGGACCTGACGGGACGACAGTGTTCCTTGAAGTGCGCGACTACGACTCCTTCATCATCCGGATCCTCGGTTTCGGTGTGGGCGTCCGACTCCTCGGCCCGCCCGAACTCGTCGACCGGCTGCGGGCATGGCTGGTCCCCCAAGCGCAGGCGATCTGATGCCGCCTACTTCTGCCGCCCGCCAGTTCGAGATCATCAGTGCCGCACTCGCCTTCGCCGAGGAGCGCGAATCCGTGTCGCTCACGGAGGTCGCAGCGAAACTCGGCGTCGCTCGCGATGACCTCGTTGCGCTGCTCATCCCCGTGGTGCTCCTCGAGTTCCGCGATGCGGACGGCGACGTGATCGAGCAGCTCGACGCGTTCAATCTCGACGTGGACGCCGACATGCTGCACGTGCGCGCCCGGCACTGGCTCCGTGACTGGGACGCGTCCGAGCCGCCCGGCGGGGTTGCGGTG
>JBDUBS010000255.1:0-1721 GCA_040003875.1 Acidimicrobiia bacterium
CCTACTGCTCGCGCTGGGTGTATTCCTGCTCTACGACGGGTTGACCCGGACCCGGGTGGATAAGCGCCGGGTGTCGTTCGCCGACCGCAGTGGGTCATGGCTGGCGGCAGCCGGTCTCGCGGACGTCAGCCCGAGCCAGTTCGTCCTTGCGAGCATCGCCGCAGGCCTCACGGCGATGGTGCTGGCGATCGTCGTCGTCGGATCGGCGGGGGTTGCGCTGGTCGCCGCATTCGGTGGACTCGTCGTTCCGGCGACGTATTTCCGGTCGCGACGGCGGGCGCTGCGCGCTGCACGGCGACGGGAGTGGCCCGACGCGATCGAACTCCTGGCCGGGGCGGTGCGAGCCGGAGACACGCTGCCGGCGGCCATCGGCGTGGTGGCGGAGCGTGGTCCGAGTTCCCTGAGGATCGTGTTCCGATCGATGGTGACAGATCACCGTGTCACGGGTGACCTGGCCGGTGCGTTGGAGCGGATGGGCGCCGCGGTCGCGGACCCGATCGCCGATCGGATCGTGCGCACGTTGGTCTTGGCGCACCGCGTCGGAGGTTCCGAACTGGGTCGGGTCTTGCGCACCCTCTCGGCGTTCCTGCGCGAGGACATCGCGAACCGGCGTGAGATCGAGGCGCGCCAGTCGTGGACGGTGATCGCAGCCCGGGTCTCCGCCGCCGCACCGTGGCTGGTGTTGGTCCTCGTTGCGAGCCGGCCGCAAGGCGCGCACGCGTTCGACTCGCCGACCGGCATCGTGGTGCTGGTGGTGGGAGCGATCGTCACGACCATCGGATACAGGCTCATGATGCGGTTGGGTCGACTTCCCGAGGAGCGCCGCGTGCTGCCGGTCGGTGAGGCATGAGCACGCTGCGAGGAGTCGTCGTGGTGCTCGTCGGTGTTCTCGGGATCGCATCCTGCTCGAGTGCGCTTCCGAGGTTCCGGCGGACCGCGCTGTCGCGTCGACTGACGCCGTATCTCGGTGCGCTCGGCCCTCGACGCTCGAACCTGCTCGGCCGGCAACCGGTCGACGGCGGATGGACGGCGGTCTTCGTACCGTTGTTCGCAAGCGCCGGCGCGGTACTCCACCGGGTCTTCGACGACGACCAGGAACTGCCGGACCGGCTCCGCGCAGCCGGATCAGGTCTCGATGCGTCGGGCTTCCGCGCCGCGCAGGTCGGCTGGGGCGTCGGCGGCTTGATCGCAGGGCTGACCTTCGCCGTACTGCTCGCAGCGGCGGGACGCCCGGTCTCACTGACAACGATGGTCGTCACGGCGATCGCGTTCGCCGCGACCGGCGTCGCCGCCCGCGATCGTGCGCTCTCGCGTGCGATCGCCCGTCGTCGTGAGCTCGTTCGTGGCGGTCTCCCTACCGCCGTCGACCTCGTGTGTCTCGCGGTCACGGCCGGCGAAGGGCTCCGAGGCGCGCTCGGGATGGTGGCGGATGGCGGAGGTCCGCTGGCGTTGGAGATCCGCGGCGCACTGCGGGACGCGCGCACGGGAACCCCGCTGACCGAGGCGCTCGAGGTCCGAGCGCGCCGCCTCGGGGTCCCGGCACTCGACCAGTTCGTCGGCGCGCTGGTCGCAGCCCAGGAACGCGGCATGCCGGTTGCGGACGCGTTGCGATCCCTGGCATTCGACCTTCGGGAGCAGGACAAGCGCGAGCTGATCGAAATGGCGGGGAAGAAGCAGATCTCGATGCTGGTACCGGTGGTGGCGTTGATCCTTCCGGTGGC
>JBDUBS010000461.1:0-5705 GCA_040003875.1 Acidimicrobiia bacterium
CATCGGTGGGCGTACCGAACGTGGTGGTGAACCATTCCCGGGTCGGAGCCGAGAACTGGGCCATCACGTCCATCACCTCCGTCTCCCCGGTGGGAGCTGTTCCCGGTTTGGTGTCGGTCACGGAGGTGACGGTACCCCTCGGGTGCGACGGGGAACCGGGCGAGGTTCAGGTGGTGCGCACCGCGATCATCGCGTCGGCCCAGTCGACGTCGGGCCGGGGCCGGCGGGCCAGGCGCTCGGCCACGGCATCGTCGACGGCGATCACCATGCGGACGAGCGCGCCACCCAGGGTTTTGCCGAGATTGTCGGACCGCAGCGATTTCGGACCGCCGCCTCCGAGCGCACCGCGCAGCACGAAGTTGAGGGCGCGCACGTTGGCGGCCTCGTAGCGGACGACCTCACCGCGCACCAGCGACCCGTAGTGCTCCTTGACCCGCGCCGCGGTGACCTCACGCACGATGAGGTCGTAGCCGGCGTCGTCGTAGGCGAACAGCGCGACGTCGGACGTGTCGCCTTTGTCCCCGGCCCGGTACCCACAGAACTCGCGCAGGACAATTCTCATCGGTCTCGATCCTTGTCGTCGCGCTTCCCGTTCCGGCGCGCGTTCTGCACGCCCTGGCGTGCACGTCGTGTGCGAGAACGAGGGGCCATGTCAGATCTCCTCCAGGGTGACTGAGACTCCCGGGTCGACGAGCGACTTGTCGACGAGGGTGGGCCAGATGCCGAGGAGTTCGGTTGCGCCGGCGCCGCCGCGGCCGATGCCGGTCATCCCGGCCGGGGGTGCACTCAGGGCGAGGGGCACCAACTCGCGACCGACGAGGGCGGCGGTCTTTTGATCCGCACAACGCCACGCCACTCGGGCGACCACCTCGGGTGGCTCGGCGTCGGTCGGGGGCACGGTGTCGCCGCCGAGCGCGTTCACGCCCCAGAGCTCCACCTCCCACTCGTCGACGCTCAACCCCGCCATCTCGACCCGTTGCATGAGGATGGCGGTGAGCGCCTTCGCCTTGGCTTCGGCGTCGGGCCACGCGAACGCGACGCGGGTCTCGCCGGCCCACCCGGCGGGATACGCGAGGAGTGCCTTGTACGAATCGGTGGCGGGTCGACCGCGAACATCGCGGACCTCGACGCGGTCGTCACCGAGGTCGGTGATGACCGCCGAGGTGAAGTCGGCGACGACGTCGGGGGAAAGGTAGGCGGCCGGATCGTGGACCTCGTAGAGCAGCTGGTGGCGCACGGTGTCGACGTCGACCCGTCCACCCGAAGTCTCCGGCTTGGTGATGACCGCGGTGCCGTCGGCGGCGACCTCCGCGATCGGATACGGGAGCTTCCACGGCTCCGGGACGGTCCACCACTCGCCGCTGAAGTTCCCGCCCGCCACCTGCCCCGAGCATTCGAGCAGGTGGCCCACGAGGACACCCGCCGCCAGCCGGTCCCAGTCGTCCCGGGTCCAGCCGAACTCGTGGATCAGCGGCCCGAGGAAGAGCGCCGCGTCGGCGACCCGACCGGTGATCACGATGTCGGCGCCCTGGTCGAGGGCCTCCGCGATGGGAAACGCACCGATGTAGGCGGAGAAGAACAGCGCGTCGCCACCCATCGTGTCGTAGCCGGCGCCGGTCTCCACGTTGGCGAGCCCTGATGCGGTGTCGCGCCGGACCGCGGGCAGGCGGCCCATGAGGTCGTCGCCGAGGACGGTCGCGACCTTCAGGCCCGAGGCGCCGAGTTGGTTCGCAGTTTCGATCGCAGCATGCGCGGCCGCGCGCGGATTGATACCCCCGGCGTTGGTGACGACCTTCGTTCGACCGTCGACGATCGCGGGCATCGCGGCCGCGAGGTAGCGGGGGAGGTCGCGCGTGTACCCGAGCGACTCGTCCTTGGCTCGGTCCTTCTGGAGGATCGCGAGGGTGAGTTCGGCGAGGGCCTCGAGGCAGAGGTAGTCCACGCCCGCCTCGATCAGGCCCGCGACCGCACGGGGGGTGTCACCGTAGAAGCCCTGGCCACCGCCGAGTCGCACCGTGCGGGCCTCAGGCATGGACGGAAGGACGACGGTCGACCCACGGGAGCGCGGTCTCGATCAGTGAACCCACTGCGAGGAGTAGGTCCTCACGACCGATTGCCGCGATCAGGTGCGCGCCGACCGGCAGTCCGGACGCGCTCTGTGCGACGGGAAGGGAGATGGCCGGTTGGCCGGTCTGGTTGGTGACCGGAGTGAACGGAGTGAACGTGGCGCCGCGACCGAAGCCGAGCAGCGGTTGATCGGGAGTCTGGAGCATCCCCAACTCGGGAGGCAGTTCGCCGAGCGTGGGCGTGAGCAGCAGGTCGAAGCCGTCGGACCACCACTGCTGGAACCGACGGCTGAACGCGCCCATCGCGCTGAACGCGTCCATCAGTTCACCACCGTTGGTTGTTCGCCCCGCTTCGGCGAGTAGCCACGTGAGCGGTTCGACGTCGTCCTCGGTCACGTCCCGTCCGATCTTGCGGCCGATCGCGATGAGGTTGGCCGTCGCCATCGCCGACCAGATCGGGATGAACGCGGTCATGCGGTCGGTCTCGTCGAATGCGCCCGGATGCGCGACCTCGACGTGGTGACCGGCTGCCTCGAGCGTGCGTGCCACCGTCTCGGCGGCGGCGACACACTCGGAATTGGTGGGATCGTCGGTGCCGGGCATCGTGGTCATGATCCCGATGCGGAGGGGTGCGACGGGCGGGTCGAGCGCCCTGAGGTAGGAGTCGACGGCCGAGGGCGGCGTCACCGGATCACCGACCGCGGGACCGGCCACCGCGTCGAGCAATGCGGCTGCGTCGCGCACCGATCGGGTGACCGAGAACTGCACCGAGAGCGGCCGCGCGATTTCGTCGCTCGCCGGACCGACCGAGGTGCGACCGCGCGAGGTCTTGAGACCCACGAGTCCGCAGCAGGCGGCCGGGATGCGGATCGAGCCGCCACCGTCGGACGCGTGCGCGAACGGCACCAGTCCGGCGGCGACTGCGGCCGCCGACCCACCACTCGACCCGCCGGGCGTCCGCGTGACGTCCCACGGGTTGCGCGTCGGTGGGAAACACTGCGGCTCGGTGGTGGGCATGATGCCCAACTCCGGTGAGCTGGTTCGGCCCATGATCACCAACCCGGCGGCCAGGAACCGCGCCGCGAGGGTGCTCGTGACCGGCGCCCGGAAGTCGGCCTCCTTGAGCACCTTCACTCCGTCGTACATCGGCTCGCCGACGAGCGAGCACGTGAGGTCCTTCAGCGCGAACGGCACACCCCGGAACGGACCGTCGGGGAGCACGCCCGCGGCTTCGGTCCGGGCCCGGTCGAACCGGGTCGTGGTGAACGCATTGATCTCGGGATCGATCCTCTCGATGCGCGCCACCGCCGCGTCGACGAGCTCGGATGGCGACACCTGGCCCGACCGCACGAGATCTGCTTGACCGGTGGCGTCGAGGTGGGCGAAGTCGTCGGACACAGGAACCTCAGTTCGCGAAGACGGGTGGGCGACGGTCGGCCCAGGGATGCGCAGCCTCCATCTGGCTGGCGACGCGCACCAGGGTGGCCTCGTCATAGGCGCGCCCGACGAGTTGTACACCGATCGGGGTGGCGTCGGTACTCATGGCGAAGGGGATCGAGATCGCCGGTTGGCCGGTGACGTTGAACGCGGCGACGAAGGCCGCGTACGGCACCTGCAGGATCGGGCCCATGGCAGGGTCGGTGGCGGGGTCGTTCAGGACGCCGAGTGGGGGTGAGGGCGCGGCGAGGGTCGGCGTGAGGAGGAGGTCGTACCCGTCGTCGTCCCACCACGAGAGCATCCGTCGGCTCCACGCGTGGGCCGCGTGGAGGGTCCGGAGAATCTGGACCGCAATGACCGCCCGTCCGGCCTCGGCGAGTGCCCACGTGCCGGGCTCCACATCGGCCGCCGTGATCTCGCGTCCGGCCAGTTCGCCCAACTGTTCCACCAGGAACAACGTGTTGGCCGCGACCACATTGAGGAAGAGGCCGATGAGTTCGCCCTCGTCGGCGGCCGCAGGTGACGCGACCTCCACGTGGTGACCCAACGCTTCCAACGTCCGCGCCGCGTCTTCGGCGGCGGTCACACACTGTGGGTCGACGTCGCACAGGTTGGCCAGCGCGGTAGTGCGCACTCCGATGCGGAGCGGGCCGGGCTCGGTGCCGACCTCCTCGCTCAGTGGTCGGGCGAGGGGCGGAGCGGTGTAGGGGTCGCCGGACATCGGACCGGCGACGGCGTCGAGCACGGCCGCGGCGTCGCGCACCGTACGGGTCACCGCGCCACGGACGACGAGTCCGTTCCAGACCTCGCCGTCTTGTGGTCCCACAGACACGCGTCCACGCGACGGCTTCAACCCGACGAGCCCGCACTCGCTCGAAGGCACGCGGATGGAACCGCCGCCGTCTCCCGCATGGCCGACCGCGACCATGCCGCTCGCGACTGCAGCCGCCGACCCGCCGCTCGAACCTCCGGTGCTGTGCGCGGTGTTCCAGGGATTGCGTGAGGCTCCGTACGCGTGCGGCTCGGTGGTGATCTGCAAGCCGAACTCCGGGGTGTTCGTCTTGCCGATGATCACGAAGCCGGCCTGCTCGAACTTGTCGAAGAGCGACGACGTGGTGGTCGCGACGTGACCGATCGACTTGAGCAGCGCATTGCCCAGGTGGAGGGGCGCACCCGCGAGTTCACCGTCGAGGTCCTTCACCACCATCGGCACCCCGGCGAACGGACCACGGAGGGTGCCGGCCGCCTGCTTGCGGGCCCGTTCGAACAGCGGGTGGATCACGGCGTTCAGCTCCGGGTTCACCGCTTCGACGCGTGCGATGGCGGCGTCGACGAGTTCGGCCGGGCTCGCGTCCCCGCGGGCGACGAGTTCGGCCTGCGCGGTGGCGTCGAGGGCGGCGAGTGAAGCGTCGGTCACGGGATCTCCAGGGTCGTACCGATGGGTCCCGGGATCGTAGGAGGGTCAGGCGCCAGCCGGAGGACTGCGGTGGGCCCAGGGCGCGGCGGTCTCGAGTTGGGCGGCCACCTGGAGGAGCAGGTCCTCCCGGCCGAACGCGGCGACGAGTTGGACACCCACCGGCAACCCTTCGGGCGTCCAGTGCATCGGGAGCGAGACGGCGGGCTGGCCCGAGACGTTCGCCTGGGTCGTGAACGGCACGAACCGGCCCGCCCGCGCAAACCCGGTGAGCGGGTGCTCGGGCGTGGAGGGGAACGTCCCGTGCGGTACCGGCGGCTCACCGAGCGTCGGGGTCAGGAGCAGGTCGAAGCCGGTTCCCTCGGGCCCGTTCCGCCACCACTGGGCCGCCCGCGCGCTCGCGGCGAGACCGTTGGCAACGGTCGCGATGAACTTCGGGCCCGTCACCTTGCGGCCCATCGCGGCCAGCACCCAGGTCAGCGGCTCGACGTCGGCCTGGGTCACCTTCCGCCCCACCTTCTCGGCCCAGTCGTCCACGATGTACGCGCAGTCGGCGGCCCACACCGAGGTGAACCGCGCCAGAGACTCGGGTCGGGTCCATTCGGCGGGATACGAGAACTCGATCTGGTGTCCGAGCGCCTCGAGGTGACGCGCGGTCGACTCGACCGCGGCGACACATTCGGGGTGGCGGGCGTCGGTGTCGACGGGATCGTGGGTCAGGATCCCGATCCGGAGGGCGCCGGGATCGCGGCCGACCTCGTCCCGGTACGGCCGGCGCGGCGGCGCCG
>JBDUBS010000542.1:0-5701 GCA_040003875.1 Acidimicrobiia bacterium
GTACGCCCACCGATGCCCAGGCCCAAGGCTGGCCGGCCATCGCGGCCGGCGACCACACCCTGATCCTCGCGCCCACGGGTTCGGGCAAGACCCTGGCCGCGTTCCTGTGGGCGATCGACCGGCTGGCCACCGAAGCGGTCCCGCCCAAGCTCGAACGCACGCGGGTCCTGTATCTCTCGCCGATCAAGGCGCTCGCGGTCGACGTGGAGAAGAACCTGCGCGCTCCACTCGCCGGCACCACGCTCGCGGCGGAGCGACTCGGCGTCGCCCGGCACACCCCGACCGTCGGCATCCGCAGCGGCGACACGCCCGCCAAGGAACGGTCGGCCCTGCGTCGCAACCCGCCCGACATCCTCATCACCACGCCCGAGTCCCTCTACCTCATGCTCACCTCTGGCGCGCGGGAGACGTTGCGGGACGTGGAGTGCGTGATCGTCGACGAGATCCACGCGGTCGCCGGCACGAAGCGCGGCTCGCACCTCGCCGTGTCGCTCGAACGGCTCGACGCGATCGCTCGCAAGCCCCCGCAACGCATCGGGCTGTCGGCCACTCAGCGGCCCCTCGACGAGATCGCCCGCTTCCTCGGCGGTCGCCAGGATGGCGCGTTGCGGCCGGTCACCGTCGTCGATGCGGGCACCCGCAAGGTGCTCGACCTCGAGGTGATCGTCCCAGTCGAGGACATGGCCGCGATGGGGACCCAACTCGAAGCTCCGGAGGGTGGTCCGCTCGACGGCGAGGCCCGCGCCAGCATCTGGCCGCACGTCCACCCGCGCATCCTGGAGCTGATCCGCGCCCACCGCACCACGCTCATCTTCTGCAACGCGCGCCGCCTCGCCGAGCGCCTCGCGGCCCGCCTCAACGAACTCGCGGGTGAGGAGTTGGTGAAGGCGCATCACGGCTCTCTCGCGCGTGACCAGCGCCTGCTCGTCGAGGACGAGCTCAAGTCGGGCCGGCTGCGCGCGCTCGTGGCCACGAGCAGTCTCGAACTCGGGATCGACATGGGCACCGTCGACCTCGTGATCCAGGTGGAGTCTCCGGGATCGGTGAGCCGCGGGTTGCAGCGCGTCGGCCGGGCCGGCCACCAGGTGGGCGAACCGAGCACGGGTCGGATCTTCCCGAAGTACCGCGGCGATCTGCTCGAAGTCGCCGTCGTCGTCGAACGGATGAAGTCGGGGGCGATCGAATCGACCCGCATCGTGCGGAATCCGCTCGACGTTCTCGCCCAACATGTCGTGGCCATGTGCGCGGTCGACGAATGGGCCGTCAACGACCTGCTCGCGCTCGTCCGCCGCACCGCGACCTTCGCCGACCTGTCGGACGACGCGTTCACGGCCGTCCTCGATCTCCTGGCCGGGCGCTACCCGTCGGACGAGTTCGCCGGCCTGCGCCCGCGGCTCGTGTGGGACCGCATCGCCGGCACCGTGCGCGCCCGGGACGGTGCGGGCCGAATCGCGGTCACCAACGGCGGGACGATTCCCGACCGCGGCCTCTTCGGCGTGTTCCTCCCCGAAGGCACGCGCGTCGGCGAACTCGACGAGGAGATGGTCTACGAGAGCCGCCCCGGCGAGACGTTCGTGCTCGGCGCGAGCACCTGGCGGATCGACCAGATCACCCATGACCGCGTCATCGTCCTCCCCGCGCCCGGGGAGCCCGGCAAGCTGCCGTTCTGGCACGGCGACCAACCGGGCCGGCCCATCGAACTCGGTCGCGCCATCGGTGCGTTCACGCGTGAACTCCGGGCCAAGTCCGACGACGAGGCGGTCGAATACCTCCGGGAGCATTCGGCCCTCGACGAACTCGCGGCCCGGAACCTCGTTGCGTATCTCGCCGAGCAGACCGAGGCGACGGGGGTGGTGCCGGACGACCGCACGATCGTGGTCGAGCGTTTCCCGGACGAACTCGGCGACTGGCGCGTGTGCATCCTCACGCCGTTCGGCGCGCGCGTGCACGCACCCTGGGGCATGGCACTGCGCGCGACCCTCACCGAGCGCCTGGGTGTCGACGTCCAGGTCCTCTGGAGTGACGACGGCATCGTCTTGCGCCTGCCCGACGCGGTCGAGCACTTTCCCATCGAGGACCTCGCGCTGGACCCCGACGCCGTCGAGGATCTGGTCGTCGACGCGCTGCCGGGATCGTCGCTTTTCGGCGCGCGGTTCCGCGAGGCTGCGGCCCGCGCGCTCCTCCTCCCGAAGCGGCGGCCCGGCGAACGCACCCCCCTCTGGCAACAGCGCCAACGCGCCGCCGGTCTGCTCGAGGTCGCGGCCGGGCATCCCAACTTCCCGATCATCCTCGAAGCCACTCGCGAGTGTCTGCAGGACGTATTCGACCTGCCGTCGCTCATCGGCGTCCTGCGCGAACTGCGCGCCCGCTCGCTGCGTATGGTCACCGTCGACACGCAACGTGCGTCGCCGTTCGCGCAGTCGCTCCTCTACTCGTGGATCGCCACATTCATGTACGAGGGCGACGCTCCGCTCGCAGAGCGACGGGCCGCCGCGTTGTCACTCGATCGAAACCTGCTGCGGGAACTGCTCGGCACCGAAGAGCTCCGCGAACTGCTCGACCCGGCCGCGCTGGCCGAGTTGGAACTCGAATTACAACGGCTCACACCCGAGATACGCGGCCGGATCCGGACGGTCGACGACGGACACGACCTGCTCCGTGAACTCGGCGACCTCACCGAGACCGCGATCGTCGATCGCGCCGCGCTCCCGATCGCCGAGTTCCTCCCCGAGCTGCGTTCGGCGCGCCGGGTGATCGACATCGTCGTCGCCGGTGAGAGCCGGGTGATCGCCGCCGAGGACGCGGCCCGGTACCGCGATGCGTTCGGCGCCGCTCTGCCGCCCGGACTCCCCGGTGCCTTCACCGAATCGGCTCCGGCCCCGCTGCGCGAGATCCTCGCCCGGTTCGCCCGCACGCACGGTCCGTTCACCACCGCGGAGGCCGCGTCCCGGTTCGGGATCGCGTCCGACCGTGCCGCCACCGAGTTGCGCGACCTGGAGGAACACGACCGGCTCGTCCACGGCGAGTTCCGCCCCGACGGCCACGAACGCGAGTGGTGCGATCCGAACGTCCTGCGGCGCCTGCGCCGCCGCAGCCTGGCCAAACTGCGCCACGAGGTCGAGCCGGTCGACGGCGAGGTGCTTGCCCGTTTCCTCCCGGCGTGGCACGGCATGGACGCGCCTCGGCCGGGCATCGACACCCTGCTCGACGTGATCGGACAGCTCCAGGGAGCGCCGATCCCGGCGAGCAGCCTCGAATCCGACGTGCTCCCGATGCGGGTGGCCGGGTACCGCGCGGACCAACTCGACGAACTCATGAGCAGCGGTGACGTGGTCTGGGTCGGCGCCGGCGCCATCGGCCCGCGCGACGGTCGGATCGTGCTCGCGTTCCGCGACCAGGCCGCGTTGCTCCTCCCCGCGCTCGGTGACGTCCCGACCGGACCCATCCACGACGCGATCATGGAGCACCTCGGCCGCGTCGGCGCGTCGTTCTGGCCCGAGATCCTCGGCGCGGCCGGCAACCCACCGGAGGCCGAGGTCATCGCCGCGCTGTGGGACCTCGCGTGGGCCGGCGCGATCACCAACGACAGCTTCGCCGCACTCCGCGCCCAACTCGGCCGGGCGCGGGGCAAGTCCCGCACCACCCGCAGTCGGCCGCGACCGTCGAGCCTGCGACGCATCGGACCGCCCGCCGCCGCGGGGCGCTGGTCCCGTGTCCACCCGGAGGCCCCCGCCACCGAGGCGACCCTGCGTGCGCACGCCCTCGCCCAGCAACTCCTCGAGCGATACGGCGTCGTCACCCGAGAGGCCGTTCGCAGCGAGGGCGTCCTCGGCGGGTACGCGGCCGTGTATCCCGTGCTGCGGGCGCTGGAGGAGCGGGGTCGCGTCCGCCGCGGTTACTTCGTGAGCGGTCTCGGCGCGGCGCAGTTCGCACTCCCGGGCGCGGTCGATCGTCTGCGTTCCCATCGCGAGGCCGACCCCGATGCCGAGCCCCGAGTGTTCTCGGCCACCGACCCGGCGCAGCCCTACGGCGCGGCGCTGGCCTGGCCGGAGAGCACCGGTCGTCCGGCGCGGGCGGCGGGCGCGTTCGTCGTCATCACCGACGGCATCCTCCGCGCCTACATCGAGCGCGGCGCGCGCACCATCGTCACGTTCTCGGACGACGACGGGTGGGTCGGTGCCATCCCCACCATGGTCAAGGACGGCCGCGTGCGCCAGATCGAGATCGCCGACATCGACGGTGCACCGGTACGGGAGCACCGCCTCGCGGAGGCACTCCGAGCCGTCGGTGGTCGCGACACCCCCCGCGGCCTCGTGTTCCGCGGATGACGAGGGCAGGAGCAACGATGCCGTACGACCTGATCATCGTGGGGATGGGTTCCGCCGGCATGGTGGCGGCCGAGTTCGCCGCCCAGCTCGGCCTCCGGGTTGCCATCGTGGAGCGATCCCGAGTCGGCGGTGACTGCCTCTGGACCGGTTGCGTCCCGTCCAAGGCCCTAATCGCGTCGGCCAAGGTCGCCCATCACGTGCGCACCGCAGCCGCGTTCGGCGTGCACGTCGACCCGCCGACCGTCGACCGCGCTGCGGTCTGGGACCGGATCCGCACGATCCAGGCCGGCATCGCCTCCACCGACGACGACCCCGACCGGTTCCGGGCCCTGGGAATCGACGTGATCCTGGGCTCGGCCCGGCTCGCGGGGCCGACCACCGTCGACGTCGAAGGTCGGATGCTCGAGGCCGGACGCATCCTGCTCGCCACCGGGTCCCGACCGACTCGGCCGCGCATCCCCGGCCTCGACGAGGTCGGCTTCCTCACCTCGGAGAACCTCTTCGAACTCACCGATCCCCCGGCCAGCTTCGTGAACATCGGCGGCGGGCCGATCGCAGTCGAGACCGTGCAGGCGTTCACCCGCCTCGGCATCGCCACGACCCTGCTCCAGAAGGGACCGCGCATCCTCCCGCGCGACGAACCACTGCTCGTCGACCGACTCGTCGGCGCGCTCCGGGCCGAGGGCGTCGACCTGCGTTTCGACGTCATCACCGAACGGGTCACCATCGAGGACGGCAAGAAGGTCGTCTACGGCACCGAAGGCGGGGTCGAGACGCGGTGGGAAGCCGACGAACTCCTCGTGGCCGTCGGGCGTACACCGAACGTCAACGGACTCGGGCTCGACGCGCTCGGTATCGCCACCACATCTCGCGGCATCACGGTCGACGACCGGGGCCGGACGAGCATCCCGACCGTCTACGCGTGCGGCGACGTCGCCGGTCGCCACCTCTTCACCCACGCTGCCGCGTACGAGGGGGTCCGTGCCGTGCGGGACATGTTCTTCCCCGGCAAGGGCACGGTGACCGCGATGGTGCCGTGGTGCACGTTCACCGATCCGGAGTTGGCCCACGCCGGGATGACCGAGGCCGAGGCCCGCGCGCGTCACGGCCGCCACGTGGAGGTGTGGGTGCAGGACCTCGTTCACAACGACCGCGCCCGCACTGACGGTGCCACCGAGGGTGCGATCGTCATCGTCACCGCGCGCCGCAAGGTCGTGGGCGCGCACATCCTGGCGCCGGCTGCGGGTGAGATGATCCACGAACTCGCGCTCGCGATCAGCGAAGGCATGAAACTCGACGCGCTGGCCGGGTACATGCACGTATACCCGACCGTCGCGACCGGCATCGGCCAACTCGGCGCCGAGTCCGCGTTC
>JBDUBS010000276.1:0-1716 GCA_040003875.1 Acidimicrobiia bacterium
TTCCTCCGCTCGCGCTCCTGACGTATGTGGCGGAGTTGGGCTCGCTTCGGAACTGCTCGCCTCTGCTCGTTCCTCGCTCCGGCTCGGTCGTGCCGGGAACAGTTCGCGACCGCCGCGCGTCCAGAATCTGCCAGTTGTTCTCGCAAGCATCGGGTGACGTGCCGCCTGGGTGGAGTGGCCTCGCTCCCTGGTGGAAGTCCCCACGCGTCCGCGGACGCGTCGACGCGATCCGAAGATCAGGCAGTCGTGCCCGGGCCGGTCTCCTCGAGGGCGGCGTGGGCGGCGGCGAGGCGGGCGAGGGGCACGCGGTAGGGCGAGCACGACACGTAGTCGAGACCCACCTCGTGGCAGAAGTGCACCGACGCTGGGTCGCCACCGTGCTCCCCGCAGATGCCGAGCTTGAGATCGGGGCGCACCTCACGCCCGCGTGCCTTGGCCCACTCGACGAGCTTGCCCACGCCCGAACGGTCGAGTTGCTCGAACGGACTCACCTTGAGCAGACCCTGCTCCAGGTAGGCGGGCATCATGCGACCCTCCACGTCGTCACGCGAGAACCCGAAGGTCATCTGGGTGAGGTCGTTGGTCCCGAACGAGAAGAACTCGGCAGTGGCCGCGATCTCGTCGGCGACGATTGCGGCACGCGGCGTCTCGATCATCGTGCCGACGAGGTAGTCGACCCGGGTGCCGCTGGCGGCGAACACCTTTTCGGCTTCCTCGCGCACCCAACCGTCGAGCAGATCCATCTCGGTCTTGGCCACGGTGAGCGGAATCATGACCTCCACCTGCGGGTCACCACCGGCCTGCTTTCGTGCGACCGCTGCCTCCATGAGCGCCCGCACCTGCATGCGGTACAGACCCGGCTTGAGGATGCCGAGCCGACACCCGCGGGTACCGAGCATCGGGTTGGCTTCCTCCCACGCGCGGAGCGCGTGCATGAGCTTGTCGGCCTCGGGGTCGCTGATGCCGTTGATGAAGGCGTCCACCTGGCGGCCGAGGACCTCGGCGTGCTTCGGCAGGAACTCGTGGAGCGGCGGATCGAGCAGACGCACCGTCACCGGGAGTCCGTCCATCGCCTCGAGGATGCCGACGAAGTCGGTGCGCTGTTGGTCGAGCAGGGCCTCGAGCGCGGCGTTCTCGCTCTCCTCGTCGTGGGCGAGGATCATCGCCTGCACGATCGGCAGCCGGTCACCGAGGAACATGTGCTCGGTCCGGCAGAGTCCGATGCCTTCCGCGCCGAACTCTCGGGCCTTGAGCGCGTCCTCGGGCAGATCGGCGTTGGTGCGGACCTTCATGGTGCGGTAGGTGTCGGCCCAACCGAGCACGATCCCGAACGGACCGGTCGGCTCGGGGGTCACCACGGCCACCTCGCCGACGACGACTTCGCCGGTGCTCCCGTTGATCGAGATGATCTCGCCTTCGCGCACCGTGGTGGTGATCGACGAGATCACACCGCCCACCTCGCGGTCGGCGGTCACACTGAACTCCTTGCGGGCCAGGTCGATCTGGAGCGCGTCGGCACCACAGATCGCCGGCGTGCCCATCCCGCGTGCGACCACCGCCGCGTGCGACACCAGACCTCCACGCGACGTGAGGATCCCCTGCGCGGCGATCATGCCGTGCAGGTCCTCGGGCGAAGTCTCGGGCCGCACGAGGATCACGGTCTCGCCCGCGGCCTCGGCCGCCTCGGCGTCGTCGGCGGTGAAGTACACCTTGCCG
>JBDUBS010000206.1:0-1715 GCA_040003875.1 Acidimicrobiia bacterium
GTCGGTGGTGACGCGGCGGTAATAGGCCGAAATGGAGGCGACGGACTCGACGGATGGATTCGCGCCGCGCACCTGCGTATCGAACATCAGGTCGAACCACAGGACCGCGAGGAGGAACCCCGCGGGTGCGACGACGAAGGCCTCCATGACCGCGGAGTCTGACAGTTCCCGACCCGGCTTTGTGTCGGAGAGCGAGTCAGGCGTGGGTGACATGGGGTGGCGACTCGTCGAGCCAGCGAACCTCGCCGCCGCGCACCACGAGCAGCTCCTCCCACTTCACTCCGATCCCGTCCCTCGCGATGTGAGGTTCGACGGCCCACAGTCCGTCGGGCGGCGGATGGTCGGATCCGCGGTGATGGTTCCAGGTTGGCGACGGGTGCTCAGGCGTGGTCGCGGCGGCCACCTCGGTGACGAACCAGCTGATCAACGTCTGGTCGAAGCCGTCGCCGTCGGGTTCGACTTCGCGCCCGAGCCTCGCGACGCGGTGACCGAGCACCTCGCCCGGATGCTTCACGTGGCGGTTCGAGTAGCCCGCCGCAGTGACCTCGGCATCGACGTGGACCGCGATCTCGCGGAAGGTGGCACCGCCGCGCACTGCGTCGAGGATCGAGTCTCGGAACGCGAGGTCGTCGCTTGCGATGGCGGCGTGCACCTCATTCGGGCCGTGGCGGTGGGACTGAGACGTGTCGACGAGGTAGTCACCAAACACCGGGGAGGCGTCGACGATGACTGGATCGCCGGGCCCGAGCGTGCGACCGGTGGGCCAGAATCCGAGGACAGTCCACGGATCCGGCACCGCGGTGCGATCGCCGAAGAGCACCACCGGCAGATGGAAGTAGCCCCGGACGCCCTCGTCCCGGTACCGCGTGAAGAGTTGGCGGGCCACCTCACGCTCGGTAATGCCGTCGTGCAGGTTGTCGAGCACCGAACGCTGGATTGCGTACGACAACCGCTGGTAGTCGGCGAAATGCTCCAGTTCGAGGTCGGTGAAGCCGTCGATCTTCATGGAGTCCTCGCTGCGCCGCCGGAAACTTCCGCCGCATCGTGCCATGACCGGTGATCCTGACGGCGGGCGACGGTCAGCAAAAGGGTCCGTCGTCGGTCAGCGGTGGCGTACATGGACCCGCTCCGAGCCGTCCTCGACCATGACGTCGCGCGCGAACACGAATCCGGCCTTTTCGAACGCACGACACGAACGCGCGTTGTCAGAATGAGGTGCGCCGATCGCGCGGGTGATCGTGGCATCGGCGAACACGATCTCGACGACGAACTGATCGAGCACCGCGGGACCGAGGCCGCGATCCACGCTGTCGGTCTCGCCGATGAAGAGATCGATTCCCGCGCCACCGGACGCGGCCTCGCCGATCTTGGCCGCATAGTCAGGTTCGTCGGCTAGCGCGTACCACTGGATGAGCCCGACCGGCCGACCGTCGATCGTGATGATGTACCGCTGCGTACCGGCGGCCTCGGGGTCCACGCCCGGCGCGTACTTCTCGTACACCTGCTCCTCGCTTGCGGCGTCGTCGCCCGGGCCACCGAGCGAATCCGGACCCGAGGACACGCCCCACCACTCGTACACGTGCGGAGTGTTGAGCCACCGACGGATCAGCGCCAGGTCGTCGAGGGTGAGCGCCGCGAACGTGATCTCCGGATCGACCATCACCACAGCTTCGCGCCCCGCCGATGGATTGTCGGCTCCTCGGTGGCACTAGATC
>JBDUBS010000095.1:0-5688 GCA_040003875.1 Acidimicrobiia bacterium
GGTACTCGGGGATCTGCACGCCACCGGTGAGGACCGGCATCTCGGTGGACGCGGCAAAGTCCGCGGGACCGAAGATGATCGTCTCGAGCCGGTCACTGGCGGCGCAGATCTCCTCGACGTTGATCAGTCCCTGCGCGGTCTCGATCTGCGCTTCGATGCCGACGCGGCTCTGCCGGCCGGTGACCTTCTCGATCTGGGTGAGCAGGAGGTCGAGCGCGACCACCTGCGCGGCGTTCTCCACCTTTGGCAGCATGATCTCGTCGAGGCGCTCGCCCGCGTTCTCCACCACGGTGATCACGTCGCGGTAGGTCCACTCGGTGTCCCACGCGTTCACGCGCACGCAGACCGTGGTCTCGCCCCAGTCCTGGTGCTTGATCGCGTTGACGACCTTGCCGCGGGCGGCTTCCTTCTCGAGCGGGGAGACGGAGTCCTCGAGATCGAGGAACACCATGTCGGCACCGAGCCCGGGCGCCTTCCCGAGCATCTTCTCGTTCGAGCCAGGAGTGGCGTGGCAGGACCGACGGGGCAGGTGCTTCGTGCGCTCAGACATGGCGCAAGGGTAGGCAGCACCTCGGCGCGGTGCCCAACCCGGCCGGGCCCGGTAGCGGCGGTCCGGATGCGACAGGATGACGCCCATGAGCGCATCCCTCGACCTCGTCCATCGGTTGATCAGCGCCATCGAGGCCGGCGACATCGACGGGGTCCGGGCGTGCTACTCGCCCGACGTCACGGTTTGGGCCAACTTCGACGGTGTGGCCAAGGATCTCGAAGCCTCGTTACGGGTTCTGACCTGGCTCGTCGGTGCGACCTCGGAGCGCCGGTACGAGATCGTGCGACGCATCGAGATCGAAGGTGGCGCGCTTCAGCAGCACGTGCTGCACGGGACCGTCACCGAGACCGGGAAGTCCTTCGCCATGCCGGCGTGCCTCGTCATCACGATCGACCGCGATCGCATCGCCCACATCGACGAGTACCTCGATGCTTCCGTCATGACTCCGGCGTTCGCCTCCGGCTGACACTTCCCCACTTCCCGCAGCCCCACCCTCCGCGATGTGAGCGCGAATCGCGGGCCGTCGCTACCGATTCGCGTGTCGATTGGCCGCGACGGTGCGCAGGGCGGGCACCCAGGTGTCGAGCCCGGGCACCGCTCTTCCGATCACCTTGGCTGCTTCGTCGGCCTGGCGCAGACGCACTGCGTCCGTCGCGCACGCGTCGGCCTCGAACGCGACGATCTCGTCGGCCGTCATCGCGCCGCCTTGCAGCTCGAGACTGATCGCGGATCCGTCACTCAATCGGCCCGCGTACCGCGGGTCGGTGGCCACGAGATAGCGCTTGGCCGGAACGTGGAGCGCGACCAGGCGCGCCACTCGGGTTCCGAGCAGGTGCCCCACGTAGCCGGCGCCCACCCCGCCGTGACCGACCGGATCGGTGGGATCGACGACATGGCCGACGTCGTGCACGAGCCCCGCGATCTGGAGTTCGAGGTCGTCCGGCGCCCGCGACGCGAGGCTGTGAGCACATTGGAGCGAGTGGGCGAGGATGTCGATGGGATCGCCGTCGGGACCGAGGGAATCGAAGACGCCGTCGCAGTCCGCGAGGAACTGCACCAGCTCATCGACCGAGGGTACGGGCGTCACGATCATCGGTAGCACCGTATCGGTCGACTCGGTACGGTGGCGGGCGATGGATGCGCCGACGCTGACCCTGCACGAGATCGCCGACCGGGTCTGGGTCTGGCTGCAACCGGGCGGTGAGTCCGGGGTGTCGAACGCCGGCGTGGTGGGTGACGGCGACGGGCTCACGGTGATCGACACGCTGATGGTCCGCGACCAGTGGGCACCGTTCGCGGAGGCGGTGAAGGAACTCGACGGTACGGTGAAACGTGTCGTCCTGACCCACGCGCACATCGACCATGTCGGCGGCACCACCGCTTTCCGCAACGCGATGATCCTCGCGTCACCGATGACGAGCGATCTCCTCGACCAGGCGATCGCGGTCGACGCGTACAAGGCGTTCATGCCCGCGTTCACCGAGGGCTTCGACGAACTCGCCGTGCTCGGAACGCGTCCGGTCTCTCACATCGTCGACGAAGCCGCGCAGTTGACCGACCGGATCGAGTTACTCCCGGCCCGCGGCCACACCGACGGCGACCTGATGGTGTTGGTCGAGGACGCCGACGTGCTCTTCGCCGGGGACCTCTGCTTCTTCGGCGTGACCCCGCTCGCGTTCCAGGGCGACCCCGCGGCATGGGCCGCGGTCCTCGACGTCGTCGGCGAGTTGGCCACCACGATCGTCCCGGGTCACGGTCCGATCGGCGGTGCCGACGACGTCGCAGCGCTCCGCACGTACCTGCACCACTGCGTCGACGGAGCGATTCCGCCGGGCCCGTGGGACGGGTGGCTCGAGCGGGAGGAACGGGACCCGATCAACATCGAGAAGGCCGCCATGCTCCGCGCCGGCGACGACGGAATGCCCCCCACCATGCTCCGCGCCCTCGGCCTCTAACCCCATTCCCGGTTCTCGCACACGTCCTGCACGCCAGGGCGTGCAGAACGCGACCCGAAACCCGCCGTTCGGTCCCTGCAACCGGACTGTCACACCCAACTCCTACGTTCGCGTGATGGATCAGGCCATCTACGCGGTCGCAGCTCGCCAACACGGGCTCTTCACCCGCCGACAGGCGCTCGATGCCGGATTCACGCGGTCGGCGATCAACCACCGACTCCGCCGCGGCCTCTGGATCGGAATCAACCGCTACGTCTTCGCGCTCGCCGGGACGCCCGAAACCGAGCGTCACACCGTGATGGCAGCAGCCATGTCTGCTGGGCCCGATGCCGTCGCTACCGAGACGACCGCGCTCTCGCTGCTGGCCGTCCGCGGGTTTGCCCTCCTCCCGGCCCGAGTGATCGTGGCGCGGCGCCCGGCGCGTTGGGCACCGCCGGGCGTCATCGAAACGTCACTCCTCCCGTCACACCACCGCACTGTCGTGGACGGCATCCCCACGGCGACTGCGGCACGGGCCCTCTTCGACCTCAGCGCCAGAATCAGCCCACGCCGCCTCGCCCGGATCACCGACACCGTGCTCGCAGCCCGTCGGACGACACCGGACGCGATCCGAACCGTCCTCGACGATCTCGCAATCAGCGGGCGCAGCGGTACCGCCGCGATGCGTGCTGTCATGGCAGAGCGCCCCGACGGCTACATCCCCGCCACCAACGACCTCGAGTCGCAGTTCCTCGACCTCGTGAACCACGCCGGACTCGAACCACCGGCGCGCCAGGTGAACCTCGGTGGCGCGCTCGAGTGGATCGGCTGCGTCGACTTTCTCTGGCGCCAACACGGGGTCGTCGTGGAGACCGACGGTGGAGAACACCACGCCAGCATCAGCGATCGGGAGAACGACGAGCGACGCGACCGCGCGCTCGAAGCCGCGGGCTGGATCGTGTTGCGTTTCAGCTGGACCGACGTCACCCGTCGGCCCACTTCGGTGACCCGGACGCTACGCGTTGCTCTGGCCCAGGCCGCGTAGTTCCGTCGCCCCCGGTATTCCGACGCGCGCTGTGCATGCCAGAGCGTGCACGACGTGTGCGAGAAGCGGGGGAGGGGGGTTAGTAGACGCCGGCGAGTTTGGAGTGGTCCCAGCTGGTGGTCTTGACGGGCGAGACGCGGATCAGGACGCGCTTGGAGCCCATCATGCGCACGCCGTCGCGCACGGCGTCGTTGTCGATCGGGCCCCAGTACTTCTCGTAGACCCGCTCGCCGAAGTCGAGCACCTCGTCGAGATCGTCGATCACGCGACCCGTGCCGTTGATCGACACCCCGCGCAACTCCTCGTAGGCGTCACCCGTAGCGACGAGCACGGTGACACGCGGATCCCGCCGGACGTTCACGACCTTCTGGCTCTTGCCGTAGGTCCAGAAGAGCAGATCGTCGCCTGCTCGCATGTACCACATGGTCACGAGATGCGGAGTGCCGTCACCGTTGATCGAAGCGACCTGGAGGTCGCGGCCGGCGTCGAGAAACGCATGCATCTCGTCGGGCGTCATGAGGATCTGGTCGCGTCGGGACATGGCCGGACTGTAGGTCGTGAGGCCACGAACCCGGGCCGGCTGCGGTGTGCGCGCTACCTTTCCGGCCGTGGCGAAGAACCCCGATCCCACCCTCGAGTTGGCGACGGCGGCCGGCGTGTCCCGCACGCTCGACGACTGGACGACGATGTTCCACCTCTGTCTGGTGATCCTGCCGGACCGGCCCGAGGCGGCGCAGTGGATCCCGGTCGCCCGGCGCATCTTCGGGGTACTCGGCGACAGTGACGCACGGACGGCGTACGTGATCCCGAGCACGCCGGCGATCGCCAACCGCATCTTGGAAAGCGAGGCCGAGCGCGCCATGGTGTTCGTCGACCCGGATCGGACGCTGATCACAAGCCTCGGCCTCACCCAGCTGCCCGCGTTCGTCCACATCCGTCAGGACACGAGCCTCGGTGCGTCGGCCGAGGGCTGGGATCCGGTCGCCTGGCAGAAGGTCGCCCGCGAGGTCTCCGCCGCGATGGCCTGGTCGGTTCCCGACGTCGCGCCCCCCGGCGTCCCGGTCCCCGCGAAGACCGCCGGATGGGCCGTCTGACCTAAGCCGCGATTCTCCCCACGGGGGAAGTGAACGACCTTTCCCCGCGGTCCGGACATTGGCCACACCAGCCACAGCCGTAGCACAACTTGTCGATCCGGTCTGGTTCTTCGACCCGCCGAACCTGCTGGTCAGAGTGCTTTCACGGCCATGAAATGACTTCTCTGAGACGACCCACCTAGTCTTCTCGGCAACCGCTCGACCTCCGTGGCGTTCATTCGCGCCCGGGAGCGGCCAGTTCCCTTCGCAGGATCGCGTTCCGACAGGACCGTGTTCAGGCAAGGACCGACGGCGGCCCGACACTCAAGCCAAAGGGAGTCCCCAGATGAACCTCCGGACCAAGGTCTCGGCCGTCGTCCTCGCGACGGCCACGACCGCGGCGGTCGCCTTTCCGGCGCTGTCGGGGGCCAGTCCGATCGACGACAAGCAGCGTCAGGCAGCTGAACTCCAGCGCCAGATCGATGCCAACGACAACCAACTCGTCGCCCTCTCCGAGAAGCTCAACGGCGCCACCCTCCACTTGAAGGAAGCGCAGGCCGGGATCGACGAGGCCCAGCGTCGCACCGACGCCGCCGAGGGCGAGCGCCGTCGGGTCCGCAGCATCCTCAGCCGGCGGGCCGCCCAGATGTACCAGGGCGCGGGAGCCTCGAGCCCCCTCGCCGACCTCGATGTCAAGTCCCTGGGTGAGGTTGCGACGCGCTCGCGGTACGCGTCCGCCGCGGCCGACGACGACGACGTGCTCATCGCGCGACTTCAGAGGGCCAAGGAGGCGCTCGCCGAGCGCAAGGCCGAACTCGAACGCCAGCGTGGCGCCGCCCAGGCCGAGAAGGACGCCGCCGACGCCGCCCGCGCCAAGATCGACTCGGCCAACCGTCAGGCCCGTGCCCTCGAGCAGCAGGTCAAGGGCGAGATCGCGACGATCATCCAGCAGCAGGCCACCGCCCGCGCCGCCGCCCAGCAGCGCGTCGCGCAGGCCGGTCCGCCGCGCAGCAGTGGTTCGCACGCACCCATCCCGACGAACTTCCCCGACGTCCCGGCGCCGAACGCCGGTGCTGCCGCCGCGGT
>JBDUBS010000093.1:0-5687 GCA_040003875.1 Acidimicrobiia bacterium
CTCGGCGCAGGACGGTCCGGGACCACCACGTTGACGGCAGTGCTGCGGGAGCACCCGGAGATCTTCCTCTCCACACCGAAGGAACCCACCTTCTTCTCCGAGCCGTTCCAGGTGACCCGCACACCCATCAAGTACGCGAAGTTGTTCGACGGCGCGTCCGAGTTCCGCGCCGTCGGCGAAGCCAGCCACGCGTACCTCTCGCATCCGGACGCGGCCCAGACCCTGCGCGCCTTCTTCCCCGACGCCCGGTTCGTGGTGACGTTCCGCAACCCGGCCGATCGAGCGCTCGCGATGTACTCGTACATGTTGGAGAACGGCTACGAACACCACCGCAGTTTCGAACGGGCGCTGGCCGCTGAGGACGACCGGTTCGCGAGTGCGCGATTCGCCCGCAACTGTCCGCACTACTTCTGGAACTTCATGTACTTCCGCTCCGGACGGTTCGGGGAGCAGGTCGACCGGTACCTCGAGCACTACCCGCGCGACCGGTTCCACTTCACCACGTTGTACGACCTCCAACGCGATCCGAACCGCGTCGTCGGCGCGATCGAGGCGTTCCTCGGGGTAACACCGACGCCCGTCGGTCCACTGCCTCGGCACGGCTCCAGCAAAGGAATCCGATCGATCCCGCTCCAACACCTCGAACGGCGCGTGGTCCGCCGGTTGGCGCGCCACGACGTTCCGCTCATGGCCACCGCGCGGGACCGCCTCAACGCCTGGAACCGGGGGCGACCGCCGACGATGGAGCCCGCCACGCGCGCCCGTCTCTTGCAGGACTACGACGCCGATCTCACCCGCCTCACCGAACTCACCGGCATCGACGTGCTCGCCGCCCAGTCCGATCAGCCAGATCCGCCCGCCAGCACTTCCTCGTAGACCGCACGCAGCGCCGCGCCGACCCGTTCGGGCGCCTGGTCGATGGCCACGCCACGAGCCGCGTCGGCCCGCCGTTGCCATTCGACCGGATCGCGGAACGCCTCCACCAGTGCAGCGGCGAGTTCGTCCGCCGACGCCGGGGGAACGACCCAGCCCGCGCCCGGATGCTCGATCGACGATCGCAGCGCGCCGACGTCGGTCACGACGGCCGGAAGATGGTTTCCGAACGCGTCGTGCAGGACGCCGCTCTGGGACGCGAACGCGGTGTAGGGCAGCACCGCGAGGTCAGCCGCCCTGAACAACTCCGCCTTCCGCTCCGGCGTGATCCACTCGATCTCGGCGGTGAGCAACGGTGACCGTTCGGCCGCGCGGGCAACGGCGCGCTCCAGCGTCGCGTCACCGCGGCCGGCGACGTGGACGCGGATCCCGGCGTCGGCGGGCAATCGTCCGACCGCGTCGAGTAACACCTCGATGCCTTTGTTCTCTCGCAGCGTCCCGAAGCACAACACGGTATGCGCGTCCGACAGTGTGCGCCGATCGTCGACGGCCCGGAACGGCGAGACCCAGTGGGGCACGACGTGCACCGAACCCGGATCGATGTCGAAGCGCGTCGTGAGTTCGGTCCCGACGTCGGCGTGGTGGACGACGATCGTCCCGCACCCGGCGTAGAGGCGCGCCAGGATCCGGTGCTGCACCGCGCGCGGGAGCCGGGAACGGTGTGGGACGACGTCGTGCACCGTGGTGACGAGGCGCGTGGCACGAGCGAGCCGCGGGAGGTCGATGATGTCGGTGTACTGGTTGAGGAACGCCACGTGACTCACGTCGAAGCGACCGTCGGCGACCGTGCGGCGCCGAGCCTTGGCGCGCGCCCGGTAGGTGGCGGTCCGGGACACGGCCCATCGCAGCGACCGCTCGGCGGCAGTATCGACGTCGGGCAGATCGGGCCGGACGACAACCCGGCCGGCGTCGTGGCGGGGCACGCCCGGGCGGTCGAGACATTGCATGGTGAGCGTGTCGTCCGCACCAGGGGTCGCGAGCGCCAGGGCGAAGTCCTCTTCACGGGCGAAGGGCCAGTACCAGTAGATCCGCACGGGTCAGCGACGCCCCACGAGCTTGCCGACACCGCGGATCGGGCGGGCGATCCCCCGGTTGTACATCGTGCCGAGGAACGTGAGCCGTCGCTCGCGCACGCTCAGCGGCGTTTCGTGGATCAGCCCCGGCTTCACCCACCGTTCGAGCGCGTCGCGCCACCGAGTGGCCGGGAGTTCGGGGGCGAGGAAGGAGAGTTGGCGGTGCGTGTACTCCCAGTCGGTCGTGAAACGGGGGAAGAGAAGCAGTGTGTGTGGCAAGTCGTAGCGCGCGATCGTGAACAGAAGATCGGCGAGCATCCCGTTGAGGGCATCGCGTTGACGCGTCGCCCGGTTGGTCCCGAGCAGGCCACCCCAGGTGTGGAGATCGCTTCCGTACCTCGTGTTGCGGACCCGGCTGGCCGCGGCGACGTCGATATCGCGGATGGGGATGATGACGTGGTCGACGCGCACCGAGCCGGCGTCGAGGATCGCACCGAGGGAGCGACTCAACTGCGGCGACTTCACGATCCACGGCGCATCGTCGCCCACCACCGAACGTTCGAGGCCCGCGTTCACGCGCTCGTCGATGGGCGCCGACGCGTCGTACCCGGTGTCGAGACCCAGCTCGGTCAGCACCTGGACCAGCAGCGTCGTCCCGGCGCGACCGGTTCCGGCGATCACCACCTTGCCCCGTGCGTCGCGAGCGTCGACCGTCATGGTGCCCACTGTCGCGCCGTGGCCGACCCTGGCGCGGCACCCGGATGCCCACGGAGTTCGGCGAAGAACCGATCGGGATCGTGGACGAGACGGTCCCAGACCCGGGAGTACACGGCCCGGTTCCGTTCGACGATCTTCCGGCGTGATCTCGCCTGCACCCGGGTGAGCAGCGCGAGCTTCACGGTACGCAGCCCACCCCGCACCGGGACTCGCTCGATCGGTTCGGTCACGCGGTGCACCCACGACGCGCGGAGATCACGCCGGAAGATCGTCCCGCTCGCGACGCCAGCAAGGTGGAACACGCAATCGGCGTAGACGCCCGCGATCACGGGATGGACCTCGACCACGTTGGTCCGCCGTAATCGGGCCCACGGGAGCTGCTGTGACCAGAGGGCGTACGCGAGCCCGAGACCGGTGTCACCGGCCTGGCGTGTCGACCGGAGGAAGCGACGGAACTCGCTGGTGCCGTCCGAGTCGGGCGAGAAACTCGGTCGGTACCGGGTGAAGAACGTCGCGCTCATCATCACGCACGATGGATGCGGCAACGCGGTGTCGCCGTTCTCGACCCGCAGCACGCCCGCCACCCCGCCGTGCGCGCTTGCCGCGTCCGCCACGGTCTCGATCCAGCCGTCGGCGATCGGGAACGAATCGACATCGAGCGTGACGATCGAGTCGACCCCATCGGCGATCGCGATCGCGGCGAGGGCATCGAGGTAGTAACCGTGTTCCCGACTTCCGCGCCGGTCGGTGGGCTCGACCTCGCAGAGCCGCAGCCAATCGTGCTGCTCGAGCAACTCACGCGCCGCCGGCGTCACCCGATTCGCGACCCCGTACACCATGAACGGTCTCCGCGTGTGGCGGGCCACGTGATCGAGATGCAACGCGAGGATTGGCAGGTCGTCGTCGCTGCGCAGGTAATAGACCACGAGGATTCCCACCCGGCCTGCATGCGTCGCGCCCGCGCTCGTCGCGCCCGCACTCGTCGAGTCAGCCATCGTCAGCGCCCCCGACAGTGGACGTTCCGGAGGGCGACGATCCGTGCCGCCGGGCGGGTGAGCGCTTCGTACTTCCGTACGGCGACGACGGGGCGACCGTCCTTCGGTGGGTCGACGACCACGCTGACGCAGAACTCCGACGGTCGGGTCTTCGGCGCCTCCCGCGGCCGGTCCTTGTCGCCGACCACGATCCGAGGGACGTGATCGCCGCGATAGAAGTTGACCCACTCGAACCCACCGTTGATCCGGCGGGACGCAAAGCCCGCCTGCCGGGCCGTGTCGGCAACCTTCCAGCGCGTGCCGTCGAAGGACGCGGAGTCGACCATGAACGCGAATCCGACCAGCGCCAGCAGCGCGACGGCCGCGATACTCGCCCGCCCCCAGCCCGCGCCACCAGCACGAGCGGTCGTCGGATTCGGCACGACGGCGTCGCCCGCTCGCGTCGATGCGAGGAACGCGATCGCCACCAGCGGGAGCACCGGGAGGGCATAGCGGTCGTAGACCGAGACACCCGTGATCATCGCGAACTCGTAGGCCAACACGTAGCCGATCACCGCCAGACCGACGACGAAGCGGTCCGGATGGGCAACGACGAGGTCACGGGTCCGCCACCGCGCCACGACGCGGACGAATGGGTCGACCAACGCCAACACCAGGACGACTGCCGACATCGTCGCCGCTGCCACCAGCAGCGCGTAGACCACGCCCGGGAAGAGGTCGGGCCGCCTGCCGAGCAACACGTCGGTCGAGAGCGCCCCGCTCGCGTCCACGTAGTTGCCGACGAACTGTTGTCCGGGTACGCGCACCGACAGTGCGACCAGCGCGGCCGCAGTTCCGATCCCGATCACCAGTGTTGCCGCACGCGACGCGAGCAGGGCGCGCCGCACGACCCGTATCGGGTTGGCCACGATGACCACCGGCGCGAGGAACAGTCCCGCGAGGCGGAGGAAGCCACCGCTCTTGATGATCGTGACCGAGATGCTGTGACCGTTCGGTGCCGCCGGCACGTAGGTCTTGAGGTTGGGGATGCGGCTCCACAGGCCGTAGATCACGACGCACGCGAGGATCGCCGCGAGTCCGATGGCCGCGACGGAACGGAACCGTTCGCGGTCGCTCGATCCCCACGCCACCAGCAACGCGGTCAGTCCGATCGCCACCACGGGCACGATGGCGTACTGACGGATCGAGAACGCGAAGACACCGACGACGAGCGCCGCGGTCAGCAAACCGGGTGCGACCGGCACCCGCCGTACCGCCGCGGCACCGAGCGCGAGAGCGAGCATCGACGGCCCGTACGCGGGGACGTCGGTCATGTAACTCACGACGAGCACACCCCAGAGCGGGCAGACCGCGATCGACACGACCACGATGGTCGCCGGCCGCCGCCCGAGAAGCGGTCGGGCCAACCAATACGTCGCCGTCAGACCACCGAAGCCCATCAGCGCAGCAGTGACCTGCGCCGCGCGGATGCTGTGACCGAACACCCACACGACCGGGGTGGTGATCCCGACCTGACCCACCAGGGTCATCGAGACCCAGTGGTTGCCGTCGAGCCGACCGTGGTCCGCGAAGCGGAAGAGTGTTTGGAGGTAGGACCAATCGTCCCCGCGCGGAATGCCGAACGCGCCGAAATGGCCGGCGACGGCCAAAGGGACGACCAGGCCGACGCCGGCGAGTACGAGCAGACCCCACCATCCAGATGCCGAACGCTCCCGCGAATGCTCGACCGGACGCCCGTCGTCCTCCATGTGGTGCATCGAAACGCTCACTCGTCCCCGTCGCCGGCGAGGGATCCGCGGGAACCGGACTCGATCCGGTTCGTGCCGACCACCCCTCGCAGCGGCGCGGCAGCGGAAGCGTGGCACAGCGGGCGAACCGGTTCGACGACCCGGCCCGCACCGGCGTTGCCCCCAACGCTCGTGACGGTCGAAACGCGCTCAACCCGGCCGAAAGCTCGCGCACAACGGCGCGGATACCACTCAGCGTGGGCCCTGAGGCCCAGAAATGCCCTCAACTCGGCGCGATCCGA
>JBDUBS010000721.1:0-5687 GCA_040003875.1 Acidimicrobiia bacterium
CCCGATCTCGCGGTCACGAGCGACATCATCGTGGGGTTCCCGGGCGAGACCGAAGCCGATTTCCTCGCCACCATGGAGTTGGCCGAGCACGCCCGGTACGACGCGGCCTACATCTTCATCTTCTCCCCGCGGCCGGGCACTGCCGCCGCGGAACTGGTCGACGACTTCGTGACCGAAGCGGTGGCGCGCGACCGGATGGATCGCCTGACCGAGGTCGTCGAGCGGCACGGCGACGCCGAGCACCTCGCGCGCGTCGGTCGGTCCGAAGCGGCGCTGGTGGAGGGACCGTCGAAGAAGGACCCGGCGGTCCTGAGCGGTCGGACCCGGCAGAACAAGTTGGTGCACTTCGTCGGTGACGTACCCGTCGGCGCGACGGTCGAGGTGACGATCACCAAGGCCGCGCCGCACTGGCTGCGCGGCGAGATGGGCGCGGTCCTGTCGCTCCCGCGCCCGGCTCGCACCCGCATCCCGGTCTCGGCGGGCTGAACCGCGACCCCATCCGAGCCCCCTGTGCACCTGGCGCTGGTGGGAGCGACCGCGTCGGGGAAGTCGGCGATCGCGCTGGCCTACGCGAGCGAACACCCCGAGATCGAGATCGTCTCCATGGACTCGATGCAGGTGTACCGCGGCATGGACATCGGCACCGCGAAACCCACTCGGGGCGAGCGGGCGCAGGTCCCGCACCACATGATCGACGTCGCCGATCCGCACGAGGACTTTTCGGTGGCGCGATTCCAGATCGAAGCCCGCGCGGCCATCGTCGGGGTGGAGCAACGCGGGCATCGGGCCCTGCTCGTCGGTGGCACGGGCCTCTACCTCCAGGCGGTGATCGACGATCTGCGGTTCCCCGGTGAGGACCTGGAGTGCCGGGCGCGCATCGACGCCACGTGCGAGACCGACGCCGGACTGACCGCGGCGTACGCGCGTCTCGAGGCCGCCGACCCGGTGGCCGCGAGCCGGATCGAGCCGGCGAACCGGCGGCGCATCGCCCGGGCGCTCGAGGTGATCGAGACTACGGGTCGACCCTTCTCCTCCTTCGGCGCCGGAATCGGTGCGGACCACGCGCCCGTCATCGCCGTCCGAATCGCCGGCCTGACCCTCGAATCGGAGCCGCTCACCACCCGTCTCGAAGCCCGGGTGCGGGCGATGCTGGCCGACGGCTGGGTCGACGAGGTGCGCGCCCTGGCGGCGCGTCCCGAGGGCTGGTCGCGCACCGCACGCCAGGCGATCGGCTACCGGGAACTCGATCGGTTCGTCCGCGAGGGCGCAGGAACCATCGAGGCGCTCGCGGCCGGCATCGTCGTCCGCAGTCGGCAGTTCGCCCGCCGGCAGCGAGCCTGGTACCGGCGCACCGATCGGGTGCACTGGGTCGACGCCGGGGCCAAAACACCGCCGCCACTCGAGGCGGTAGTGGCATGGTGGGAGCCAGCATGACGGTTCGACTCTCCAAACTTCACGCCACCGGCAACGACTTCCTCGTTACCACCGCGGCCCTGACCTGCGCCGATGCAGTCGTGGTGTGTGACCGCTTCACCGGTGTGGGTGCCGACGGGTTGCTCCTCCTGGGTGCGGGTCGCGACGGAGCCGACGCCAGCATGACGCTCTACAACGCCGACGGTTCGGTGGCGGAGATGTCGGGGAACGGCGCCCGCTGCCTGGCGTGGGTCGCGCGGCGTGAGGGGCTGGGCACCCCTGACCGGTTGGTGGTCGACACCGGCGGTGGCCGACGGGTGCTCGACCTCGAGGTCGACGGTGACGGCACCGTGCAGTCGGCCGTCTGCGACATGGGCGCGATCACCTTCGTGCCGGCCGAAATCCCGACGACCGCCCCGAGCGCGTTCGGATTGCCGGTCACCGTCGACGGTCGGGAGTTGTTCGCAGACGCGGCGGGGATCGGGAATCCGCACCTGGTGATCTTCGTCGAGGACCCGAGCGTCATCGACGTCGCGGGCGTGGGCTCGCGACTCGAATACGACGACCGGTTCCCGAACCGGGTCAACGTCGAGTTCGTCGCGGTCACCGCACCCGACTCCATCGACATGCGCGTCTGGGAACGGGGCGCAGGGGAGACCCGCTCGTGCGGCACCGGCGCCTGCGCGGTGGCCGCCGTTGCCCACCACCGCGGACTGGTCTCGGAGTCGGTCACCGTCACCCTTCCCGGGGGCACGCTCCAGGTGGAGCTGGGCGAGACCGTGCGCCTCGGCGGCCCCGTCCGGCACGTCTTCGATGTCGAGTTGGATCTCGGTTCGGACCGGCCATGAGCAACCTTTCGGACCGCGCCCACCTCGACCGGGGGCGGCGCCGGCTGACCGCGACCGAGGTCGATCTCAGCGTCGTCCAGCAGACGGCGTTGCTCGTCGGCACCGGGTTCAAGATGACGACGCTCGCGGAAGCCGAAGCGAGCCTGGACGAGCTGGCGCGCCTCGCCGACATCGCGGCCGCCGATCCGATCGCGATCGAGCTGCAACGCCGAGACACGCCTGACCCCGCGCTGTACGTCGGGAAGGGCAAGGCGCACGAGCTGGCCGAGATGGCCGAGGCCCTCGACGTCGACGTCGTGATCTTCGACGACGAACTCTCCCCGGCCCAGCAACGCAACCTCGAGCAGCTGTTCGAACGCGACGTGGTGGACCGCGTCGCCTTGATCCTCGACATCTTCGCCCAGCACGCCGCGAGCCAGGAGGGAATGCTCCAGGTCGAACTCGCGCAGCTGCGGTACCGCCTGCCCCGTCTGCGCGGGCGCGGACTTCAGCTGTCCCAGCAGGGTGGTGGCATCGGAACCCGGGGTCCGGGTGAGACGCAGCTGGAGGTCGACCGGCGGCGCATCCAGCGGCGCATCACCAAGCTCGAACGGGATCTCGTGGGTCTGGGTCGCACGCGTGACACCCAACGCAAGGCGCGGCTCCGCCGGTCCCTGTCGACGGTCGCATTGGTGGGGTACACCAACGCCGGGAAGTCGACGCTCCTGAACCGGCTCACCGACGCCACGGTCCTCGTCGAGGATCGCCTGTTCTCCACCCTCGATCCCACCACGCGTCGCCTCCGCCTTCCCGGCGGTGAGGTGGTGCTGGCCTCCGACACCGTCGGCTTCGTCCGCCGATTGCCCCACCAGCTCGTCGAGTCGTTCCGTTCGACCCTGGACGAGGTGGGCGACGCCGACTTCATGCTCCATCTCGTCGACGCCAGCGATCCCGACCCGGACGGGCGGATCCGTGCCGTCCGCTCCGTGCTCGATGAGATCGATGCCGACCGCGTACCCGAACAGCTCGTGTTCACCAAGACCGATGTGGCCACGCCGGACGTCGTCGCCGATCTCCTGCGCACCCACCCGGACGCGCTCGCCGTCTCCGCCCGCACCGGGGCCGGGACCGGCGAGCTGCTCGAACGTCTCGGTGACCGGCTCCGGGCGCTGGCGTCGATCGTCGAGCTGCAGATCCCGTACGACCGGGGTGAGGTCTTGGCTGCGCTCCATCGCGAGGGCGACGTCCTGGTCGTGGTGCACGAGGACACCGGAACGCGAGTCCGGGCCCGACTCTCCGCGTCGATGGCCGGACGGTTCGCGGCACTCGTCACCTCGGTCGACGGTGTGCCCACCGTCCGCCGGTAGTCTCCGCGCATGTCTGGCGCCGGCTTCGTCCCGCCTCCGTACCCGCACGACCGCCTCGATGCGTTCCGCCGCCTGGCCGACGCCGTACCCGGTGGCGTGGTCGACTGCTCGATCGGGAATCCGGTCGATCCGATTCCCGAACTGGTCTTGGCCGCGCTGGCCGTCGCTGCGCCTGCGGGCACCGGGTATCCCGCCACGATCGGGTCCCCGGCACTCCGGACCGCGGCCGCGGCGTGGATCGACCGTCGGTTCGGGGTGCGCGTCGACGATGACGCGATGCTCGCGTGCATCGGCACGAAGGAGTTCGTCGCGTCGCTCCCGCGCATGCTGCACCTGCGGGACCCGAGCCGCGACACCGTGCTCTTTCCCGCCATTTCGTACCCGACCTACGCGATGGGTGCGGAACTCGCGGGCCTGCGGTCCGTGCCCGTGCCCCTCGATGCCGAGTGGCACCTCGATCTGAGTCGGGTGAGCGATGCCGACGCGGCACGCGCCCTGCTGTTGTGGACCAACGAACCTGGGAACCCGACCGCGGCGGTTGCGCCACCGGCTTCGGTAGCGGCCGCGGTCGCGTGGGCGCGCGCACGGGGGGTCATCGTGGCGGCCGACGAGTGCTACGCCGAGTTTTCCGGCGGCGACCCGACCACTGCGCTGGCGACGGGGCTCGACGGCGTGCTCGTTGCGCACTCCTTGTCGAAGCGGTCGAACATGGCGGGCTTCCGGGCCGGGTTCGTCGCCGGCGATCGCGATCTGGTGCGCTACCTCGGCGAAGTCCGCAAGCACGCCGGGCTGATGGTGCCGGCTCCCGTCCAGGCCGCGGCCGCGGCCGCGCTCGGTGACGACGTGCACGTGGCCGAGCAGAGGACTCGCTACGAGACCCGCAGGGAACTCATGCTCGCGGGCCTCGCGACGTTCGGACTGGTCCACGACGGTGGTCCCGCGCCCTTCTACCTCTGGCTCCGGTCCGAGGACCAGGTTGACGACGGATGGGAACTCGCGGCGCGGCTGGCCGAGGCCGGAACGCTGGTCGCACCCGGTGGGCTCTACGGCGCGGCCGGGGCCGACCACGTGCGCCTGGCGCTGACCCAGCCGACGGACCGGCTCGAGCTGGTCCTCGAACGTCTCCGGACCGCCGACCGTCCGTGATCGACCGCGACCTTTCGATGCCAGGAGCGTGAGCGGACGGGCCGATCTGAAGGCCTACTCTGAGCCCATGGCCGACCTCGAAGGACAGATCAACGCGCTCTGGGAACACCGCGATGACATGAGCGTGGTGATGTCGGACACCGAAGCCGCGGTGTGCGTGCGTGCGGCGATCGACCTCCTCGACCGGGGTCAGGCCCGGGTCGCGGAGTGGTCGGGGGACGATGTGGTGGTCCACCAGTGGCTCAAACAGGCGATCCTGCTGCTGTTCCGACTCACCCACATGGAGACGATCGAACTCGCGCCGTTCGAATACCGCGACAAGATCCCGCTGAAGCAGCACTACGAGGCGGCCGGGGTTCGCGTGGTGCCGGGCGCGTCGGCGCGCTGGGGCTCGTACCTGGCGCCGGGCGTGATCATGATGCCGAGCTACGTGAACATCGGGGCCTATGTGGGTGCCGACACGATGGTCGATACCTGGGCGACCGTCGGCTCGTGCGCCCAGATCGGCGCCCGGGTGCACCTCGCCGGCGGCGTCGGCATCGGCGGCGTGTTGGAACCGCCGGGCGCGGTCCCGATCATGGTGGGCGACGACGCGTTCATCGGGTCCCGGTGCATGGTGGTCGACGGTGCGCGCGTCGGCGCCGGCGCGGTCCTCGGCGCCGGCGTGATCCTCTCCGGTTCGATCCCGGTGATCGACGCCGAGACCGGCGAGGAGATCTCTCGCGGCGCGGTGCCCGACTGGTCGGTGGCCGTCGGCGCGACCCGGCCCCGCTCCTTCCCCGGCGGCGAGTTCGGGATGCCGTGCGTACTGATCATCAAACGGCTCACCACAGGCGAGCGTCACGACAAGGCCGCCCTCAACGACATTCTCCGGGACAAAGGCGTCACGACGTGAGCGCTCGGCTGCACCCGCGTACCGCGATGCGCTCACGGC
>JBDUBS010000703.1:0-1712 GCA_040003875.1 Acidimicrobiia bacterium
GGCCCTCTCGGCCGGTGGACTCGCCACCTCCGCGATCACGAAACGTCGGTGGCCCTACGGACCCGCCACCGCGCACCACGTGATCGACCCGACCACCGGCCGCCCCGCCACCGATTCCGCCGCGGCGGTCACCGTCATCGCGCCGCGCGCGGTGGACGCCGAGACCCTGGCTACGGCCGCGCTCCTCAGCGGGCCGGATCAGGGGATCGAGCTCCTGATCGCGCACGGCGCGTCCGGAGTGGTGATCGGCCGGGACGGCACCCGGCGCGCGACCATGACCCTGCTGGAGCTCGTGGCGTGAACCCGAAGTTCTGGTGGTACCTGTCGAGATCCTCCGGCCTCGTCGCCTGGGGTCTGGCCGGCGCGGCGATCCTGCTCGGCCTGTTGCTCTCCGGTCGCCTGCGTCGGGTGCCGACCCCTGCGTGGCAGACCGACCTCCATCGCCATCTGGGCGGCCTCAGCGTCCTCTTCCTCGGGCTGCACCTCACGGGTCTGGTGTTCGATCCCACGGTCGCGTTCGGGCCCACCTCCCTCACGGTGCCGATGGCCGCGAGTTGGCGACCGGGCGCGGTCACGTGGGGCCTCGGCGCCGCGTACGCCCTGTTGGCGGTCGAGGTCTCGTCGCGCCTTCAGCGCCGGATGCCCCGCCGATGGTGGCGCACGATCCACTTCGCGAGTTACAGCGTGTGGATCGCCGGCACCGTGCACGCACTTGCGGCCGGGACCGACCGCGGGGCGACCCGGGTGATCGCGATCGTCGGGTCTGCGCTCATCTTCAATCTGACGGTGCTGCGGGTGGTGGGACGGCGAGTGCCTCGAGTGCGTCCTGGAGATCGGCCGGTAACGGCGAGGAGAAGTCCATCGGCGCGCCCGTCACCGGGTGCGTGAACTCGAGCGCCGCCGCGTGCAGGAACGGCCGCGCGACGCGCGGATCGGCACGGCCGTACACGGCATCGCCGAGCACGGGATGACCGATCGCCGCGAGGTGCACGCGGATCTGATGCGTTCGACCGGTCTCGAGGTCGACGGCGAGCCGTGCCGTGTCGTCGAACGTCTCGACCACCTCGTAGTGCGTCCGGGCTTCCCGACCACCGGTCACGACCGCCATCCGCGTCGGTGACCGCGGCGACCGGCCGAGTGGCGCGTCGACAGTGCCGCGTGTCGCGGAGGGCACCCCCGTCACGACTGCGACGTAGTGGCGGGCCACTGAGTGGTCCGCCATCGCCGGCACCAACGCGGCGAACGCCCGCTCGGAACGCGCCACGATGAGAAGTCCACTCGTGTCGCGGTCGAGTCGGTGCACGATCCCGGGGCGGGTCGGATCGCCGACGTGTGCGATGTCGAAGCGGGCGAGCAGCCCGCTGACGAGGGTACCGTCGGGATGGCCTGCGCCCGGGTGGACCACGAGCCCGGCCGGCTTGTCGACGATCACGATGTCGTCGTCCTCGTAGACCACGGCGAACACGATCTCCGGTTCGGCATGCGGCAACGGCGCGACGAGCGGTTCGCCGTTCCAGGCCAAGGTCGACCCGGCCTGGAGCCGCGCGCTGCGCGGCACGGCCACGCCGTCGACCAGAACGTCGCCGCGTTCGACCATCTCGCGTACCGCCGAACGCGACCAGCCGGTGAGCAGCGCCACGGCACGGTCCACGCGCTCTCCGCCGAGGGTCTCGGGCACGACCACGGGATCAGTCATCGGTCGGCTCCGACGG
>JBDUBS010000195.1:0-5678 GCA_040003875.1 Acidimicrobiia bacterium
CGGCCAACACCTTGGTGATCGCTGCAGTCAGCGTGGTCTTGCCATGGTCGATGTGTCCCATGGTCCCGACGTTGAGGTGCGGCTTGTTCCGCTCGAACTTGGCCTTTGCCATCTCTGCTGTCTCCGTTCGTGGCGGACGGGTTCCCCGGCCGCGCGTCGTTGCGCTGTGCTGTTTCTAGAAAATGAGGTGTGGCTATTCGCCGCGCACTCGTTTGACGATGTCCTGCGCGATCGATTCCGGCACTTGCATGTAGGAGTCGAACTGCATGGTGTACGTCGCGCGCCCCTGAGTACGGGAGCGAAGGTCGCCAACATAGCCGAACATCTCGGCCAGCGGCACCTTGGCGTTCACCACGTGGGACGTACCGCGCTGCTCCATCCCCTCGACCTGACCCCGACGGGAGTTCAGGTCGCCGATGACGTCACCCATGTAGTCCTCGGGGGTGACGACCTCGACCCGCATGATCGGCTCGAGCAGGGCCGGTCCGGCCATGCGGGCGGCCTTCTTGACCGCCATCGAACCGGCGATCTTGAACGCCATCTCCGAGGAGTCCACGTCGTGATACGACCCGAAAGTCAGGATTGCCCGGACATCGACCAGTGCGTACCCCGCCAGGACGCCGCCCTCGAGCGCTTCCTGGATGCCCTGGTCGACGGGACCGATGTACTCGCGCGGGATGACCCCGCCCTTGATCTGGTCGACGAACTCGTATCCGCCGCCGGGGCCGGTCGGCTCCAGGGTGAGCACCACGTGGCCGTACTGGCCCCGCCCACCGGTCTGGCGCACGTACTTCTCTTCGACCTTCTCGACCCGCTTGGTGATCGTCTCGCGGTAGGCGACCTGGGGCTTGCCGACATTGGCTTCGACGCCGAACTCCCGCATCATGCGGTCGACGAGCACCTCGAGGTGCAGCTCCCCCATGCCGGCGATGATCGTCTGGCCCGTCTCGTCGTCGGTGTGGACCCGGAACGTGGGGTCCTCCTCCGAAAGCGAACCGAGCGCCCGGCCCAGCTTGTCCTGGTCGACTTTGGTCTTGGGCTCGATGGCGACCGAGATGACCGGCTCCGGGAACTCCATGCGCTCGAGGATGATCGGGTGCGAGGGGTCACAGAGCGTGTCGCCGGTGGTCGTGTTCTTGAACCCGACGGCCGCGACGATGTCGCCCGCGAAGACGGCGTCCTTGTCCTCGCGCGTGTTGGCGTGCATCTGGAGGATGCGCCCGATGCGCTCCTTCTTGTCCTTGGTCGCGTTGAGGACCGACGCGCCCGACTCGAGCGAGCCGGAGTAGACGCGGAAGTAGGTGAGCTTGCCCACGTACGGGTCGCTCATGACCTTGAACGCGAGCGCCGAGAAGGGCTCCTTGTCGTCGGGCTTACGGTCGATCGGGTCGCCGGTCTTGACGTCGATACCGTCGATCTGGCCCACGTCGAGCGGGCTCGGGAGGTAGTCGACGACTGCGTCGAGCAGCGGCTGGACGCCCTTGTTCTTGAACGCAGTGCCGCACAGGATCGGGACCGTGCCGGCCACGATCGTGGCGTGACGCAGGCCCGTGCGCAGGTCCTCGGCGGTGATCTCTTCCTCGCCGACGTACTTCTCGAGCACGTTCTCGTCGTGCTGGGAGACGACATCGACGAGTTGGTGACGCCACTCCTCGGCATCGTCGACCATGTCCTCGGGGATGTCGACGGTCTCGTACTCCTCGCCCATACCGTCGTCCCAGACCAGCGCCTTCATCTCGAGCAGGTCGACGACGCCGCGGAAGCCACCCTCGGCACCGATCGGCAACTGGACGACCGCGGTCTCGGCGTCGAGCCGGTCCTTGATCATGTCGAGGCAGCGGTAGAAGTCGGCACCGGTGCGGTCCATCTTGTTGACGAAGCACATCCGGGGCACGTGGTACTTGTTGGCCTGACGCCACACCGTCTCGGTCTGGGGCTCCACCCCGGCGACCGCGTCGAACACCGCGACCGCGCCGTCGAGCACGCGCAGGGACCGCTCGACCTCGACGGTGAAGTCGACGTGACCGGGCGTGTCGATGATGTTGATCCAGCAGTCGCGCCACTTGCAGGTGGTCGCGGCGCTGGTGATCGTGATCCCGCGCTCCTGCTCCTGGATCATCCAGTCCATGACGGCCGCGCCCTCATGGACCTCACCGATCTTGTACGTACGACCGGTGTAGTAGAGGATCCGCTCGGTCGTCGTGGTCTTGCCCGCGTCGATGTGCGCCATGATCCCGATGTTCCGAGTCTTCGCGAGCGGAAACGCCCGCTTGGCAGCTACTTCTTTGGCCATGTTCCTTACTTCTTCCTCTACCTACGGGCGCATTCGTACTGCTGACTGTCTGACGGCCGACGCCGATGTCCGTCCACCAAGCGAGTTCGTTGCGAGCCGCCAGGCGAAGCAACGCTGTCCGAGCGACTGGGCGGATGTCGGCGTCGGCGTCGATCCGTTCCCGGCAACCGACGGATGTCGGCCGATCCACCCCTACCAGCGGTAGTGCGCAAACGCCTTGTTCGACTCCGCCATTTTTTGCAGGTCGTCCTTGCGCTTGATCGCCGCACCGAGACCGTTGCTCGCGTCCATCAGCTCGGCGGCGAGGCGCCCGGCCATCGTCTTCTCGCGCCGCTGACGCGAGTACCCGACCAGCCAGCGAATCGCGAGCGTGGTCGCGCGGCGGGGACGAACCTCGACCGGCACCTGGTAGGTGGCACCACCGACCCGGCGGGACTTCACCTCGAGCACCGGGCGGACGTTCTCGACCGCACGCTTGAGCGTGGGGATCGGGTCGCCGCCGGTCTTCTTCTCGATCTCTTCGAGTGCGTGGTACACGATGCGCTCGGCCGTCGACCGCTTGCCTTCTTGCAGGATCTTGTTGACGAGCTGGGTCACGACCACCGAGCGATGCACGGGGTCGGGCAGGAGTTCACGGCGGGGAGCTGGTCCCTTGCGAGGCACGACTAACCCTTCTTGGCGCCGTAGCGACTACGGGCCTGCTTGCGGTTGGCGACACCACTCGCGTCGAGCGCGCCGCGGATGATCTTGTAGCGGACACCGGGGAGGTCCTTCACCCGGCCGCCCCGAACGAGGACGATGGAGTGCTCCTGGAGGTTGTGACCGATCCCGGGGATGTAGGCCGTGACCTCGACGCCGGTGGTGAGGCGAACTCGGGCGACCTTGCGCAGCGCCGAGTTGGGCTTCTTCGGAGTGGTGGTGAACACGCGCGTGCACACGCCCCGGCGCTGGGGGGAACCCTTGAGCGCGGGGGTCTTCGACTTGTCGGTCTTGCTTTCCCGGCCCTTACGGACCAACTGGGCAATCGTGGGCACAGCTCTCCAACTGGTTGCGGGCCCGAAGACCCTCGTAGAACTTCGTCGCTTACGTCACCGCGCCCAAACGGCGCGGCAAACGGTGGCGACCGTTGCGGTCGCACAAGCCCGTGGAGGCTACGCCTTCGCGCACCTCTGGATCAAACCGGAATGACGGGCTGATCGGCCGCTCCGACGGGGCCCGACGAGAACTCGGCAGCAACACGGCAATCAACCGCCATCTTCCAGCTGCCGTGCAGGTCGTTCAGTCTTGCTTGCCACCCACCGACGGACAAGTCTTCACGCGTGATGCCCACACTGGTACTGGTTCGCAACCGCCGACCACTCCTGAGCCCTCTGACTCGTCGCGGAACCTGGCGTCCATGGCCCGTCGGCCCGTACGTGGACGTTGAGCTCTGCGCCTCGTGGAATTTCTCGCTCCGTGGGATCCTCTGGGGATCGCATTTCTCGCGGCACGGGCAGGGCGTTCTTGAGCTGGTCGTTTCCGACCGAGGGGCCACGAGCCGATGTTCGATCTCGGCGATTCGGCCAAGGAACCAGAGTCTCCGCGCGGGGCTGAGCGGGTCAGTCGACGGCACTTCGATAGCGGTACATCGAAATGCGCGACATCTGAGCATCGATGAACGCCGGATAGCCGTTGCCTTCGGAGGTGAGCATTGGACCATCAGCGCCGACGACCACGGACGGCATGTCCGCGGCGCGAACCGTTACGTGCTTGCGACAGACCGGTCAGGCAGGTATTCGATCAGTCCGGAACTCGAACCCCATGAGGCATCGGTGGCGATCATGTTGATGCTCACGGACATTCCGAACACGCTCTCGAATCGCTATAGGGCTTTCCGGTCGATATGACGCTTTCCGGAGAGCAGCTTGGGCCGCTCGCCGGACGGGCGAGGGGCGGGCGGGCACGGCGGAGAAATATCGATCCCGATATACTCTGAACTATGACCGATTCGTTTGGAGGCACGATCCGCGATGCCCGAAGGGAGCGGGGGCTGACGCAGACTCAGCTCGCCGAGATCTCGGGGATCCGGCAACCCAACATCTCGGCGATTGAAAGCGGGCGCCGCCTTCCTTCGGCCGACACCCTGCTTCGCTTGTTGGTCTCGTGCGGCGGTGAACTCGTCGCGACGGTCGGTGCGAAGCAACTCCCATGCGTCCCCCCCGACGATTGGTTCGACGACGAAACCTCTGCGGGAGCACCCCCGCTCGGTTCCGACCTCCCGGTCGCGACCCGGGCGCGCATGCTCGTCGCCGCGCTGGATGCGTCCGAAGCGGTCCTCCGCTCGCGCTGATGGAGTTCGTCGATCTCATCATCGCGGTGCACGACCACCTCGATCAGGCGCGCCTACCTCACGCGTTCGGAGGCGCGCTCGCTCTCGCATACATCGCCACGCCACGCGGCACCGTCGACATCGACGTCAACATCTTCGTGCCTCCAGCCAGGCTCGACGACGTTGCCGACTCGCTCGCGCCGCTCGGTCTCCGAGCACCCGAACCGTTCGACGGGGAGCTGCCGATCGCGGGTGTCCGCTTCGAGCACCCGGACGACCCCTTCCCGGTCGATGTCTTCCTCTCGCTCGACGATCGCTACGCCGAAATCGAGCGTCGAAGTCTCCTGCACCAGTTCGGGCGCGGGCTCAACGCGCTGCCGTTCCTCTCCGCCGAGGATCTGTGCGTCTTCAAGCTGTCGTTCGGACGGCCGCAGGACTGGGTCGATCTCCGCGCAATCGCGGCGGCGCGACCCGACCTCGATATCGAAACGATCGAGGAACTCGTCGTCGCCCTCCGAGGGCCAACCATGTACCCGCGCGTCGCGCGCCTGCGCTCGTTTCTGCGAATTCCGTAGCGCGGGCCCCAGCGCTGCCGACGCACTCAGTCGACAAGGCCCCGGAAGCGCCACGGCTCGGTCGATCGATAGCGTCGCGCCGCCTTCACGATCGCCTCGGTGCTGACCCTCGGTGGGCGTCCGGGACGGTGCTGGAGCCTCGACGTGACCCTGCTGACGATTTCTTCCTCATCCGCGATCGGTTCATCGCCGAGCGGTCGTCGGACCGGGTGGAAGAAGCCGGCCTGGCGCATCGCCACCGCCAGGTCCACGCTCGCACCCGAGAGCCCGGCGGCGGGGTCGACCGGAGGGTCTGGTACCCATGCAGGAGATCGTCACGGAGTCGTCCCATCCGGCTCGGGTCTTCCAACCGCGCTCGCCAGTCCGGCCGCCCATGCAACAGGGAACAGAGGCTGGTCAACGTCTCGCGCTCGCCGTTGGCGGCATCCAACACCGTGTACCCGGGGAGAATCGCGACCTTCTTGTCTCCCCGGAACCCGTCACCCCAGGCCAGAAGGCGTCG
>JBDUBS010000432.1:0-5668 GCA_040003875.1 Acidimicrobiia bacterium
GGCCTGCGGCGTCTGCCACACCGACCTGCACTACAAGCTCGGCGGCATCGGCATCGATTACCCGTACCTGCTCGGCCACGAGGCGGCCGGGATCGTCGAGTCGGTCGGCGCCGGCGTCACCGACGTTGCCTCCGGCGACTACGTCATCCTGAACTGGCGGGCGGTGTGCGGATCCTGCCGGGCCTGCCTGCGCGGCAGGCCTTGGTACTGCTTCAACACCCACAACGCCACCCAGAAGATGACCCTGGCCGACGGCACCGAGCTGTCGCCGGCGCTCGGCATCGGGGCGTTCGCGGAGAAGACCCTGGTGGCGGCAGGGCAGGCCACCAAGGTCGATCCGGCAGCGAGTCCGGCCGCGGCCGGCCTCCTCGGCTGTGGAGTGATGGCGGGGCTCGGTGCCGCGATGTTCACCGGCGAAGTCGGGCGCGGCGATTCGGTCGCGGTCTTCGGCTGCGGCGGAGTGGGTGACGCCGCCATCGTCGGCGCCCGCCTGGCCGGTGCGGCGATGGTCATCGCAGTCGACCTCGACGCGCAGAAGTTGGAGTGGGCGCGCGGGTTCGGCGCCACCCACACCGTCGACGCGAGCAAGGAGGACGCCGTCGCGGCGATCCGCGCGCTCACCGACGGCAACGGCGCCGACGTGTGCATCGAGGCGGTCGGTCGGCCCGAGGTGTTCGAGCAGGCGTTCTACGCACGCGACCTGGCGGGGACCGTGGTGCAGGTGGGAGTCCCCGATCCGTCGATGACGATCGAACTGCCGATGATCGAGTTCTTCGGTCGGGGCGGCGCGCTCAAGCCGAGTTGGTACGGCGACTGCCTCCCGAGCCGCGACTTCCCGATGCTCATCGACCTCTACCTCCAGGGTCGCCTGCCACTCGACAAGTTCGTGAGCGAGACGATCTCCCTCGATGACGTCGAAGACGCGTTCCACAGGATGGAGCAGGGCGAGGTCCTCCGCTCGGTGGTGGTGCTGTGAGCGACCGGCTCGACCACGTGGTCACCCACGGGACGTTCTCGATCGACGGCGAGGACTTCGAGGTCGACAACAACATCTGGATCGTGGGTGACGACACGGAATGTCTCGTGATCGACGCCGCGCACGAGTCTGCCCCGATCGTCGCCGGGATCGCCGGGCGGAAGGTGCGCATGATCGTCTGCACCCACGGACACAACGACCACATCAATGTCGCGGTGGAACTCGCCGAGGCGACCGGGGCACCGATCGCGATCCACCCGGACGACCGGATGCTGTGGGACGTCGTGAACCCGGAGCGGGAGCCCGACGCGTTCATCGCGGACGGCGACCGGTTCACCGCAGGTGGTGTCGAACTCGTCGCGATCCACACGCCGGGCCACTCACCGGGCGGAGTCAGCCTCTACGACGAGGCCAATCAGCGCGTGTTCTCGGGCGACACGCTGTTCAAGGGCGGCCCGGGCGCAACCGGTCGTTCGTTCTCCGACCGCGACACCATCGTCGAGTCGATCCGCACCCGCCTGTTCACCTTGCCACCCACGACCGTCGTCCACACCGGCCACGGCGACGACACGACCGTCTCTGCCGAACTCGTCCGCTCCACCTCCTGACGGTCATGCCCGACGCGAGGGTCGCTACCTCGTTGCTCGCCTCCGCAAGCTCCGGCTCGGGTGCGCGCACAATCTGAGACCAGTCGAAGACCCGGCCTGGCAGTGCCACGAGACCTCGCACCCACCGTCACGCATGACCGAGCCGGAGCGAGGAACGAGCGGAGGCGAGCAGGCGCGGAGCGAGCCCCACGGAGCGCATGACATTCAGGAGTGCGAGCGAAGCACCAGAAGAGCAGGAGCGTGAGCGGACGGGCCGAAACTACGGTACGGAGTAGCCGTCGTTGCGGACGACGGTGTAGTGGCCGTTGCGAATGGTGAGGCTGCGCCAGCGGTCGTAGGGGGCGTAGCCGATGTTGGTCGCGACGGGGGTGGCACCGAAGCGGTGCACCGCCCCGAACCCGTCGAGTAGCGCGTATCCGTCGCCGCTCGGGGTCACGACGATGTCGCGGGCGATGTCGAAACCGAAGTACGTGGTGCCGAGCTTCTTGACCGTCCCGACCTGCCAGACCGCACCGAATCCGTCGAGGACGGCAAGGCCACTGCCGTCGAGGGTGACGGCGATGGACCGGGCGATGTCCCAACCGGCCCAGTACGGGTACTTGCCTGCCGGGAGATGGGCGGTCCCGACGGCATGGACACCGCCCCAGCCGTCGAGGACGTAATAGCCCGCACCGTCGGCCGTGAGGGCGAGACTGCGCGCAATGTCGAACCCGAAGTAGGGCGTCGCACGCAAGCGGGAGAGCGGGCCGGTGGCGGCCGAGCCGTAGAGGTGGATCCCGCCGTACCCGTCGAGAACCACGTATCCGCGCCCGTCGGGGGTCGTCTGGATGTCGCGCGCGATGTCCCACGAGAACGACGGGCTGCCGTAGAACGGGGCGCCGACCGCGTTCACCGCACCGTTGCCGTTCAGCACGTAGTAGCCGCCGGTGCCGCCGGCCACCGCACGACCCGCCTGGCGGATCGGCAACGGGCACTCGCGCGCTTCGTTGGACCCCACTGCGAGCGCGTCGGCCGGGCAGCTGCCGGGCAAGCCGTTGAAGACGAGCATCCGGTTGTAGACCTGCAGGATCACGGTGGCGTACGTCGGGGCGCTGGCCCACTTTCCGGGTCCGCCCATCTGATTCCAGGTCGGTGCGGTTCCCTTGGCGAAGAACGTGTCGAAGTTGTAGATCGCAAGCGCGGGATCGAGCACACCATTCGACCGCTTGCCGTACCACTCGACCACCGGCGGGTGCGCCAGCGTGGCGGCACGCGAGGTGGGGTCGGCGAAGTTCTTCAGGTGTTGGATCTGTGCCCGCACCCCGACCTGTGCGCTCGGGAACTGCCGACCCGAATTGCACGAATCACATGCCCCCATGCCCGCGTAGTTGTAGTTCTCGGGCTTCACGATGCTCCCGACGAAGCCGAGGTAACCGGTTTCGACCATCGACTGCGCGAACGCGAGGTCGCCGCGCACGCCCTCGGCGCGGCCCTCATCGATGTAGTACTGCGCGAACGTGTCGATGGAGACCGGGATCGCAGGCGCGCGCTTGGTGGCGCGGTACCAGTTGGCGAGTTGGGCCGCCGACAACACGTTCGGCCCCATGACCGGCACACCGTTGGTGGCGTCGGCCGCGCCCGCGGGTGCGGTCGAGGAGGCAATCGGGTTCACGGCGACCAGCGCGGCGGTGCTGAGCACGCACGCGATGAACACACGGAACAACTGACTGACGGGCCGCATGGCAACTTTCATCGACGGAACGGTCGGGAGAGTTGAGCACGCATCGTGGTGTCCGATGCGTATTCCTCCCACGGACCGTGGGAGGAGGCTACGTCAAATTGGTCGTGACCAGCACGGATACGGCGTAATCGCCGCCGCCGAACGGATCGGCCGACCAGGTGGCGAACCGGTCGGCGATGGTGAGGCCGGCATCGGCCGCGAGCCGGTCGAACTCCGAGAGCGCGAGCCGACCGGGGAGCACCTGGAACCCGGTGACCACATGACCGCCGGGCTCGAGATGGCGCGCGAAGTTCGCGAGGACGGCGCCCTCGGTGCCCGGCGTGAGGAAGATCATCACGTTCCCCGCGGCGACTACCGCATCGAATCGGCGCCCGAGATCGACGGAGGCGAGGTCGGCATGGTGCCACGTGAGATCGGGCGCCTTCTCCCGGGCCCGGTCGACGAACCCGCCGTCGAGGTCGACGCCCCACGCCTCGATGCCGCGCCGGGCCAGTTCGATCGCGACGCGACCGGTGCCGCAGCCCGCATCCAGCACCGAGTGCGGGCCAAGCGACGCGACGAAGCTCGCCTCACCGTGCGGATCCTCGCCGGCCTCCGCCATCGCCTGCCACCGTGCGTCGTACTCGGCTGAGTTCGGGCGGGCGTCGGAACCCCAACGGGTCGCCATCGCGTGGTCAGCCCGCGTGTGCGAACCGGGCCGGGATCGCAGCCGCGGCCACTCGCTCGGAGACGCGACGCTCGTAGATGGCGATGCCGTCGATGGTGCGGATGTACCGATAACCCCGCACCACGAACCGGCGGAAGTTCGGAAGCGAACTCATCGGGTGGTACTGCGAACCGCGAATCGACGCCGGGGTCGTGTCGAGGATGAACCGGGGCGGCCGCAACCGCAAATCTCCCATCAACATCAGGCAGGCGCCGGGTGTCGGCATGTCGGCTGCGAGGTTGCCCGGTGGACGTCCACCCCAGTCGCCGAGGCAGAAGCCACTCGAGAGGAACCGTGTGGCCGGATGTGCACCCGATGCCCAGTACACCTCCGGGAGGTGACCCCACACGAAGACGGAATCCGCCGGTGTCACGTGCGACTTGAGGTACGCGCTCACGCCCTTGTACTCCGGCTCGTCACCCCAAGGCCGCAACGCGAAGCCGACGGCGGTGAATCCGGCGGCGAGCGCGAGCGCCACCGCCACCGCCGCGGTCGCGAACTGCCGCCGCATCCGGACCAGCGCGCCCGCACTGATGAGACACAGGGGTGGCAACAGCTGCAGGTAGTAGTGGCCGAAGAACCGCAAGCCGACCGCCACGGACAGCACCGCCGAGAGCAGCCAGAGCCACAGGTCGGTGTCGACCCCGCGCTCGCGAGTGCGCCACGCGACCGGGACCGACCACAGGATCGGCAGGTTGCACGCGACGAACGCGAACGTCATCACCGCGAACAATCCGGCGACGTAGCCGGTCGAGCTTCCGAGACCGAAATACGATCCGTTGCCGGCGACCGCCCAGAACACGAGATCGCCGGGCTCGACGAGGAGCGCGGCGACGAGCAGGGGGATGGCGAACGTCGCGAGGCCGAGCCGGAGCCCCCGTCGCCCCCGATGGCGCCACAGGAGGTACACGACCGGGATGAGGGTCGCCGCGCCGGTCTGTTTGGCCAGCGTCGCGAATGCCACCGCGAACCCGGCAGCACGCGGCCGATCACGCGCCGCGAGCAACACGGCCGCGGTCATCGCCGGCATCATGAACACCTCGAAGTTCGCCGCTTGACCGTCTTGCGGCGCGAACGCGACCGACGCGGCGACGAACAGCAATGCGGCAATCCAACCCGCCCGTTCGCCCCACCGGCGCCGGGCTTCGGCCGCCAGGAGGAGCGCGGTCAACGCGACTGCCAACATCGCGACCACGCGCACCGACCAGAGCGCGCTACTGCCGACGACCGCAAAGGTGGCGGCGTACAGGTACGGGACGAGCGGCGGCTTCCGGTCGGTCGCGTTCTGGTACAACGACCCGCCATCGCGGATCACCTGCGCCTGCGTGGCGAGGAAGGTCTCGTCGGAGTTGAACACGTCGACGAAGAACGCTGGGAGTCGCAGCCCGAGCGTGAGCAGGAGCACCGTCACGACCAGCGGCCAGCGGCGGTACGGCGATCGGGTCGCGACCGGTTCAACTGTTGGAGAAGATGCGACGGCGAAAGTCACGGGGCCCCTTGCGGATGAAGGTCACCATTCTGGCGCGAAATCGGTCATCGACCGGGATCACCCTCAGGAACCTCCCATTTTCCGTGCCGACCGGATGGCATGATCCACGCTTCATGTTCACCCGCGTGCGCAGCGTCGCACTCACGATGTCGGCGGCAACCGGTCTGCT
>JBDUBS010000300.1:0-1707 GCA_040003875.1 Acidimicrobiia bacterium
CGCACCAGACCGGCGGCCTCGAGGGTGCGGATGTGCTTGGAGGTCGAGTTCAGCGAGATCGGATAGGCGCTCGCGAGGTCCGTGACCCGAGCGTCCGTGTCGACCAGCCGCGCCAGAATGTCGCGCCGAGTCGGATCCGAGACCGCCGAGAACACCCGGTCAAGTACTGCTCCTTGATATTCACCCATAGGTATGAATATACCCGAGCCCGCCGAGCAACGCAACCCGGGAGATCTCTAGATGCCGTGACGTCCGCGTCGGGCCACGATCCCTCGCAGGTCGCCTTCGTCGTCGTGCCAGGCCGTGGCCGGGTCGAAACCGCCGGCCGCGAGATACGAGAGCACGGCCCGGTCCTGGTCGCCGCCGAGTTCGATCAGCAGCCAACCGCCGGGACGGAGCAGCCGAGCCGCGGCATCGATGAGCCGACGGACGACGTCGAGCCCGTCGCGGCCGCCGTCGAGGGCGAGACGCGGTGCGTACTCCCGCACGTCGCGCGGGAGCAGCGCCAGTGCCGACGTCGGCACGTACGGCGCCACCGCGGTCACGAGATCGAACGGTCGATGATCGGCGACCGGTGCGGCGAGGTCGGCAACCAACGTGGCGACACCGTTGCGGCGAGCCCACTGCGCCGCGCGCAGGTCACGATCGACCGCAACGACGGCCGCGGTCGGGACTTCGGCCACGAGGTGGGCGGCAATGGCGCCCGCACCCGTGCAGAGATCGATTGCCCGCCCCTCAGGCCCAAGCAACGCTGCCGCGCGTACCGCCAGTCCTTCGGTCTGGACGCGCGGGACATAGACACCCGGTCCGACGCGGAGTCGCCGGCCACAGAACAACACGCGTCCCGTGATCCACTCGAGCGGCTCACCCCGTTCCCGACGCACCAACCACGCGTCGAGGGTGGCGCCGTCGGGCGCGGCGGCGATCAGCTCCGCCGCCTCGCCCTCTGCGCCGATGCAACCGGCGGCCGCCAGGCGTGCGACAGCTGCGGCGAACGAAGGATCGGTGGACACGCTCGAAGTCTCGCCGATGAGGACTCGCGACGTTCTCGGCCCGCCGCGCTCGCGCCCCTGGTTTCGACCGGCCGGCGGCAGAGCACGAGGAACTGACTCCGACGGTCGAGAGAAGAGACCGATGGGCCCCGACTCCTGGAACTCGAGACGCGAGCCTCATCGAACTCCGCGGTCAGCCGACCGAGACTTGCTCCCGATGGTGACGGCTTGGGGTTGTCGCACGATCCGGTGACTCGCGGTCGTCGACCGGATCGCGAAACGGCAGCACGACGCGGGCCACGCTGACCAGGCCGCCCAGGGTCGCATCGGGGGCGCGGACGGCGGCTCGGTGCGCGGCCACGAAGATCTCGGAGCCGTCGGCCAGCGTCCGGTGACCGTGCGTGTCGTGGAAGTCGACCTCGCCCGATACCAGGCGCGCCTGGGCGGCGATTTGCCCGTCACGTTCGCCGGCTCGCACAAAAGACGTGCTCGGCTGGGCCCGCAGATCCGATTCCCGATACCCGGTTTCGGCCAGGAACGTCACATTGGCCCCCAGGATACGGGACTCCCCATCGAACACCGAGATGAGAAAGGGCGAGTCGGACCGCGTGGACAGCACCTCACGCACGTCGTCGGCCGTCGGCACGTATCCACTTCCGACCTCGACCATCTTCGCCCGGAGCTCGTCGACCAGTTCGGCACGCACCCGCCACGC
>JBDUBS010000123.1:0-5636 GCA_040003875.1 Acidimicrobiia bacterium
GTCATTGGAGGCGGATGGTGACCTCGTTGGCGAGGAGGCGGCCGGCTCGGGTGAGGGTGACTCGCTCGTCCCGAACCTCGACCAGGCCGGCGCCGCGCAACTCCTCCACGACGTCGGCGAATCTCGGTTCGTGGGCAATCCCGGTGCGGGTTCGCAGCGCGAGGGCGAGACGCTCCTGCGCCTGACCGGCGGCGTCGAGCTCCTCGCTCCCGGCTTCGGTGGTCGTCCCGGCGCGCACGGCGTCGATGTAGCGCTCCGGGGTGCGCACGTTCCACCACCGCCGGTCCCGCGTCTTGCCGTGAGCCGCGCAGCCGATGGCCAGATAGTCGTCGCCGAACCAGTACAGCTCGTTGTGGCGGCACGCCTCCCCGGGCCGGGCCCAGTTGGAGATCTCGTACCACTCGTACCCCGCGGCGCCGAGGAGATCGTCGGCGATCACGTACTTGTCGGCCTGGTCGTCGTCGTCGGGGGCACGGCGCGCGCCCGCGGCGACGTCCTTGCCGAGCGGCGTGCCCGGCTCGACCGTCAGCGCGTACGCACTCACATGCTCGGGACCAAGGGCGATCGCGTCGGCGACAGTACGGTGCCAGTCGTCCACCGACTCCCCCACCGCGCCGTAGATGAGGTCGACGTTGAGTCGATCGATGCCGGCCGCGCGCACGGCGTCCACCGCGCGCGCCACGTTGTCGGGATCGTGGGTCCGCCCCAGCGCGACCAGCACCCGGGCGACCATCGACTGCACCCCGAGCGAGATCCGGTTCACCCCGGCGGCCCGCAGCACGCGCAGCGCCTCGACGGTGATCGAGTCCGGGTTGCACTCGACGGTGACCTCCGCACCCTCCGCCCGCGGAATCACGTCCACGATGCGGGCCAGCTGCTCCGCCGGCACCATCGAGGGCGTGCCGCCCCCGAAGAACACACTCGTGGCATGAGGCACGGTCCCCCGTTCGACGCGTCGGCCGACGTCGAGCACGCACGCGTCGACGTACTCGTCCATCAGGTGCTCACGGTCGGTCCAGGTGGCGAAGTCGCAATAGTCGCAGCGATGCGCACAGAACGGGATGTGCACGTACACGCCGAAGCCCACATCCGATCGTCTCACGCCCCGCCGCACCAACTTGGGTCAAGCACCCACCGCCACGATGGGGAATTGACGCAAGTTGGACGGGGTGGGGGGTGATGACGTAGGCCGAGACGATGGATTTCGATCTTCCCCCCGAGGCCGACGCCTTCCGGGCCGACATCCGCGCGTTCCTGGCCGAACACGCGCCCGACGGCCGGTTCCCCGCCGATTGGAACCGCCGGCTCGCACGGGCCGGATACGTGGCGCCGCACTGGCCGGCGCCGTGGGGCCGTGACGCGGGGCCCGTCGAACAACTCGTGATCGACGAGGAACTCCGCGCCGCCGCGGCGCCACGACCGATGAACCCGATCGGCGTCGGCTGGGCGGGCCCGACGCTCCTGGTGGCCGGCACGGAGGAGCAGCACGAGCGGTACCTCCCCGGCCTGCTCGACGGCTCCGAGATCTGGTGTCAGCTCTTCAGCGAACCGGGCGCGGGCAGCGACCTCGCGGGACTCACGACGAGCGCCGTGCGTGACGGCGACGAGTTCGTCCTCAACGGTCAGAAGGTGTGGACGACGCTCGCGCACGTCGCGCAGTACGGGATCCTGCTCGCTCGCACCGATCCTGAGGCGGATGTCCACCGCGGCATCACCTACTTCGTGCTCGACATGAGGTCGCCCGGGATCGAGGTGCGCCCGCTCGTCCAGATGACCGGCACCCATGAGTTCAACGAGGTCTTCTTCACCGACGTGCGGGTGCCGGTCGAGAACGTCGTGGGCGAAATCAACGACGGGTGGCGGCTCGCGAAGGTCACGCTCGGCAACGAACGCGTCTCGCTCTCCGGCGAAGGTGCGTTGTGGGGGCGCGGTCCGACCGCGACCGACGTCCTCGACATCGTGCGGGCGCACGGCGGCGCGACGGACTCGGTCACGCGGCAACGACTCGTCCGGATCTACATCGAGAGTGAGATCCTGCGCCTCATCCGCTTGCGGACGGTTTCCGCGACCGTGCGAGGAATGGAGCCCGGGCCCGAGGCGAGCGTCCGCAAGGCGCTCTCGGACGAGCACGGTCAGCACGTGATGGAGATGGCGATCGAACTCGCGGGCACGGGCGGACTGCTCGCGGCAGCCGGGCCGTACGGCGACGACGGTGGCGGGATGTGGAGTTACGGCTACCTCTACGCCCGCGCGCTGACCATCGGCGGCGGCACGAGCGAGGTGCAACGCAACATCCTCGGCGAACGCGTTCTCGGCCTCCCCCGCGACTGATTTCCGGTTCTCGTGCACGTCGTGCACGCTCCAGCGTGCAGTACGTGCACGAGAACGCGGGGTTGGGCGGTTACTCGCTGAGTTTGAGGGCGGCGACGAAGGCTTCTTGGGGGACCTCGACGCTGCCGATCTGCTTCATGCGCTTCTTGCCGGCCTTCTGCTTCTCCAGCAGTTTGCGCTTGCGCGTGATGTCACCGCCGTAACACTTCGCGATGACGTCCTTGCGCTTCGCTTTGACGGTCTCGCGGGCGATGATGCGGCCGCCGATCGCGGCCTGGATCGGCACGTCGAACAGCTGGCGCGGAATGAGTTCGCGCAGCTTCTCGGTCATCCGCTTGCCGTAGTCGTACGCCTTGTCACGATGCGCGATGGACGAGAAGGCGTCGACCGGAGTCCCGTTCAGCATGATGTCGACCTTCACGAGCTTCGACTGCCGGTATCCGATGGGTTCGTAGTCGAGCGAGGCGTAGCCCTTGGACCGCGACTTCAGCTGGTCGAAGAAGTCCATGACGATCTCCGCAAGCGGTACCTCGTAGACGATCTCGAGCCGCTCCGCGGAGAGGTACTCCATCTTCTTCAGCTCGCCACGACGGCCCTGGGACAACTCCATCAGGGTTCCGACGAACTCCGACGGAGTGAGGATCGTGATCTGCACGTACGGCTCTTCGATGCCGATGATCTCGGTCGGGTTCGGGAGCGACGACGGATTGTCGACGACCGACACCGTGCCGTCCATCGCGATCGCCCGGTACTCGACGTTCGGCGCGGTCGCGACCAGGTCGAGGTCGTACTCCCGCTCGAGTCGTTCGCGCACGATCTCCATGTGCAGCAGTCCGAGGAACCCGCACCGGAAGCCGAAGCCCAGCGCACCCGAGGTCTCGGGCTCGTAGGTGAACGAAGAGTCGTTGAGTCGGAGCTTCTCCAAGGCGTCGCGCAGGTTCGCGTACTCGTCGCCTTCGACGGGATAGAGCCCGCAGAACACCATCGGCTTGGGTTCGAGGTAGCCCTCGAGCGGTTCCGACGGACGGGCCGCGGTGGTGATGGTCTCGCCGACCCGCGCCTGACCGACGTCCTTGAGCCCGGTGATCAGGTAGCCGACTTCGCCCGGGCCGAGCGAGGCGACCGGCGTTGGCACCGGCAAGCGGGTCCCGATCTCCTCGGCGTCGTGGGTGCTGTTCGCCTGAATGAAGCGCAACTTGGCGCCGGTGTTCAGCGATCCGTTGAAGACCCGCACCGAACTGATCACGCCGCGATAGGTGTCGTAGATCGAGTCGAAGATGAGCGCCTGGAGCGGTGCGTCGACGTCACCCACCGGCGGCGGAATTCGGGCCACGATCGCGTCCAACAAGCCCGACACCCCGGCGCCGGTCTTGGCCGAGATCCGCAGGATCTCCTCCGCCGGCACACCGAGGACCCGCTCGATCTCCTCGCACACCCGATCGGGATCGGCGGCGGGCAGGTCGATCTTGTTCACCGCGGCGACGATCGCGAGGTCGTGCTCGAGGGCGAGGTAGCAGTTGGCCAGGGTCTGGGCCTCGATCCCCTGGCTCGCATCCACCACGAGCACCACTCCCTCGCAGGCGGCCAGCGAACGGGAGACCTCGTACCCGAAGTCGACGTGCCCGGGCGTATCGATGAGATTGACGATGTGGCCGTCCCAGCCGATGCGGACGTTCTGGGCCTTGATGGTGATGCCGCGCTCGCGTTCGATGTCCATCGAATCGAGGTACTGCGCCCGCATGTCCCGGGCGTCGACCGCACCCGAGAGTTCGAGGAAGCGGTCGGCCAGGGTCGATTTCCCATGGTCCACGTGCGCGACGATCGAGAGGTTGCGCAAGCGCGAGAGGTCCGACACGGTCTCATTCTCCCCCGCGTGGCCGTCGGACACCCGTACCCGACCGGCGCCGGTCTCGAACCAGGCCCGATCCGAACCGACTGCTACTGTTCCCGGGTTCCGAGTACGTCTTTGGGAGATCATTCACACCGTGGCAAACATCGCCAGTCAGAAGAAGCGCAACCGTCAGAACGAGAAGCGCCGTGTGCGCAATGTCGCGGTGCGTTCCGAACTCAAGACGCGGGTCAAGAAGGCCCGTTCGGCGATCGCCGGTGTCGACGACGACCTGACCGAGGTCGTCACCCGCGCCCAGAAGCGCCTCGACAAGGCCGCGTCGCAAGGTGTGCTCCACAAGAACGCCGCCGCGCGGCGCACGTCCCGGCTGATGAAGGCCGCCAACCGCGCCCAGCAGGACTGACCGCAGGTTCAGCGCCGCGCCGCGCGAGCCCGCGGCGCGGACGCACCGGACCGGCGGTGCAGGCTCGCGATGCGGGCCACGGCAATCTCCAACGCGACGCCTTCGGGGAGACCGCTCGCGCCCTTGATCCGGATGTCGGCCTGGTGGAGTTCGTCGAACACCCGGGTGAAGCCTTCGGGTCCGAGCGCCCGGGCTGCCTCCAGCGCCTTCTTCGCCGGGAACGAACTCTTACCGCCCCAGATGCGATGCGCGTCGTCGACGGTGTTGACCGACGAGCGATCGAGGCGCGCGAGTTTGCGGTAGCGACCGGACAGGATCCCGAGCACCTGTAGCGAATGCATCGGTTTGGGCTGCATGGCGCTCGTCACGGTCATGAGGCGGTCGAGGATCTCGAGCGCGCCGGCGACGTCACCCTCTTCGATGCGGTTGGTCAGCTCGTAGGGCTTCACCGCGCCGGCGTCGTTGAGGTACGGCGTGACGTCATCGAGCTCGAGCCGGTGCCCGGCTCCGAACGTCGAGGCCCACAGGTCGACCAGACCACCGAGCCGACCGGCGTCGTCGCCGAGGTGCTCCATCACGGTGCGCGCCGCGTCGGCTTTCATGGTGAGACCGGCGCGGTCGAGTTCCCGCTGGAGCACGTCGGTCACGTTCTCCGCGGTCCCACCGCGCACGTTGGCGCGCTTGAGTGCGTCGGCGAGCGATTTCACGACCCGGCCTCCCGCGCCGGTCACGAAGACCAGTTCGGTCGAGGGCAACAGGTCGCCGAGCACCTCGACGATGGGAGCGCACGCGTCGGCCGGGAGCGCCTCGTAGTCGCGGATCACCACGATCCGCTTCTCGGTCATGAACGGTGGGCTCTGCGCGGCATTGACGACCGCGGAGACGATCGGCCCGGCGCCCGCGACGTCCTCGACCGGCGCGTCGTCCTCACCCGCCGCCGCCTTACCCGGCACCGTGTACTCCTCGACGCAGAGGCTCCGGTCGTCGGTCCCGACGAGGGTCTCGAGCAACTGACCGAGTTCACGGTCGCGCAGAATCGGATCGGTCCCCTTC
>JBDUBS010000194.1:0-5629 GCA_040003875.1 Acidimicrobiia bacterium
CCGCGGAGTATTGGGAGATGATGAGCGAGCACGTCTCGCTCGCAGTTGCGGCGCTCCAGCAAGTGGACGCACCCGCGCGGGAGCGGATCCGGGCGACGGTCATCGCGGCCGCGAGCGCGTACGAGCAGGACGGCACGGTCCGGATTCCGGGCGTTGCGCGCTGCATCGTCGGAACGAAAGCGGACTGAGGGCGCACAGAACGGCGTTCGACCTGAGCGTCGGCCGGCCGGGCTGCGGCCTGACCGGTCGGGGACCGGTACGGTGGAAGCCAACACGACAGCAACGGAGATCGGAGATGCCCGTGATATTCGGTGAGATCATCGGCTGGGAGATTCTCGTCCCGCTCGCCTTGATCGCGATCTTCTTCGGCGGCGCCAAGATCCCAAAGCTGGCGCGGTCGCTCGGTCAGGCCCAGAACGAGTTCAAGAAGGGCCTCCGCGAGGGCGCCCACGACGACACCGAGGACGACGACAGCAGCAGCAGCAAGCCAGCCTCGTCCTGACGCCCGAACGGCCGAGGGGCCAGAGCGCTCCGCGGGCGGGCAGCGCGATCAGTCGCGCAGCCAGGTGACACCCACGCGATGCCGCTGCGCGAGTTCGGCGTAGGCCGGGGGATTGGCTTTCACCCAGAACTCCGCGGGGGAGCCCTCGACCCCACGCTTGATGACGGCCGGCGATCCCGCGGCGAGCATGCCGGGCGGAACCGTCATCCCCGATGCCACGACCGAACCCGCCGCGATCAGCGCGCCCGCGCCGATGGTGGCGCCGTCGAGCACGATCGAACCGTTGGCCACCAGACACTCCTCGCCGAGGATCGCGCCGTGCACCACACAGTTGTGCGCGACGGTCGCGCCGGCACCGACCTCGGTCATGAGTCCGGGCGGGCCGTGGAGCACCGCACCGTCTTGCACGTTCGCGCCGGCACGGATGACAACCGGGGCGTAGTCGGCCCGCACGACGGCGCCGTACCAGACCGACGCACCGTCCTCGACGTGGACATCACCGACCAACGTGGCCGTCGGTGCGATGAACGCACGCGCGTGGACCTGTGGACGCAGTCCCTCGAAGTCGTACAACGGCATGATGCGCTCCTCGGGTCGGGGACGGCGGGATCGGCGGGTGCAGGCAGCAGGGATGAACGTGGTGGCTAGGCAGTCTTGCGTCGGGTCCGGGTCAGCGTGACCGGGGTCTGCGCCGGGTGGTGGACCCGGGCCAGCCGCGAGTGCATCCGGCCGTCCAGGTACTCGGCAACGCTCTCGAACAACTCGTCGCCGACCATCTTGCGGAGCTCGGGTTCGAGGCTGCGGTAGACGGGTTCCTTGCCGGTGAAGGCTTCCGGCGCTTCCGTGCACCACCACGCGAACTCGTCGCCACCTTCACCCCAACCGTGGCGGGCGAACTCGGTGAGGCGGTGGTGGACGACACCGTCGTTCGCGTCTTCGTCGTGCTCCTCGATGTTGCGCAACGGGACCTGCCAGCAGACCTCGGGCTTCACGTCGCTGTGATGGATTCCGGTCCGCATCGAGTACACGTGCAACGCGCATCCGGCACCAGCGGCGAACCCGGGCCGGTTGAGGAAGATGCACGCGTCGTCGACGAGGCGGGTGCGGTGATCGCCCTTCCCGACCTTGGCCCACACCCCCTTCTTCCGGCCCTTCTTGATGAACTGCCAGTCGTCGGCGGTCAGCTTCTCGGCCACCCGGTCGACGAGCTTGCGGTCCTTGGGACCCGACGAGTGCGCACCGTAGGAGCAACACCCCTGCGACAGCTCGGGCGACTTCTCGGTGAGCACCCCTTGGCACCCCTGCCCGAAGATGCATTGGTAGTTCGACGTGAGGAACGTGACGTCGACGTGCCAGACGTGCTTCTTGCGCTTCGGGTCCTGGAACGTGACCCATTCGCGAACCGGGCTGGTCATTGCTCTCCTTGGTGACGGACAGGACGGATGGAGCGGGGAATGGACGCGCCGAGGGCTGCGAGTTCGAACCACAGTTCGCCGATCACGAGCATGCCCTTCCAGAACTGGTCGAGCACGATGCGTTCGTTGGGCGCGTGGATCGAATCGTCGGGCAGGCCCACACCGAGAAACACGACCGGCGCTTCGAGCACCCGGCCGAGCGCTTCTTCGGGACCGGAACCACCCTCGCGGGTGAAGACCGGGGCTTGTCCCCAGACCCGTTCGATCACGCGCGACGCAGCACCGACCGCCGGATGGTCGAGCGGCGTGAGCGCGGGCGCGACCGCGCCCGACGGGGTGACCTCGATCGCGACCCCTTCCGGAATGCGGTCGGTCAACCACTGCCGGAACGACGCGGTGATGATGTCGGGGTCCTGGTCGGGGACGAGCCGGAACGTGAACTTCACCCGGGCGGTGGCGGGCACGATCGTCTTCATACCGTCGCCCGAGTAGCCGGTCCCGATCCCAGTGACCTCCGCGGTCGGTCGGATCCAGATCCGTTCCAACGTCGTCGTTCCCGCCTCGCCCGCGAGCGCGGCGCCGTTCGCGGTGGCCCGGAACGACTCCTCGTCGAACGGGATTGCGGCCATCGACTCGACCACCGTCGGTGGGTTGGGCCGGACCGACGTGTAGAAGTCGGGCAGCGTCACCGCACCGCGCTCGTCGTGCAAGTCGGCGACGAGACGGGCCGCGACGTGGGCCGCGTTGCGGACCGCGCCCCCGAAGCTCCCCGAGTGCAGGTCGCCCGAGGCGGTACGGAGCAACACGTCGAACGCGACGAGACCCCGCATCCCTGTACACATCGACGGCACCGATGCCGACCACATCGCGGTGTCGGAGACCACGAGGACATCGGCCCGGAGCCGCTCCCGTTCCCGTACGAGGAGCGCCTCGAAGTGGGGGCTGCCGACCTCCTCCTCGCCCTCGACGAGGAACTTCACGTTGATCGGCAGCCGACCGTCGCGGGCCAAGAGCGCCCGGATGACCTCGAGGTGATACAGGACCTGACCCTTGTCGTCGACCGCGCCACGGGCGAAGAGTTGCCCGTCCCGGACCGTGGGCTCGAAGGGGGGTGAGATCCATTCTGCGAGGGGGTCGACGGGCTGCACGTCGTGATGGCCGTAGACGAGCACGGTCGGCGCATCCGGCGTATGGAGCCAGTCGCCGTAGACCGAGGGATGCCCGTCGGTCTCGAGCAACGTCACGTGCTCCAGTCCGATCGTTCGCATCTCCTCCACGCACCAAGCGGCCGAGGCGCGCACGTCGGCAGCGTGTTCCGGGTCCGCGGAGATCGCGGGAATCCGCAGCCATGCGGCGAGTCGGTCGAGAATCTCACCGCGCGCCGACTCCACGTACTCCGCCAACACCAGCTCCGCCACAACGGCGAATGTAGTGGGACTCGTCGGTAGCATCGGAGTATCAACCCCACTCCGAACGTCCTGACCGATCTCGTCGCCGCGCTCCGCACCGGCCTGGGATCGGACAACGCGCGGGCCGAGCCGCTCGAACTTGCGCTCTACGCACGTGACGGCGGCACCGCGAGCGGTCAGGCCGGCGCGGTGTGCTTCCCGGAATCGACCGCCGACGTCTCGTGCGCGGTCCAGGTCGCCAATCGCTTCGACGTCCCGTTCGTCGCCCGGGGGAGCGGAACGGGTCTTGCGGGTGGCGCGACGCCGCTCGACGGCGCGTTGGTGATCGTGACCACCCGGATGAACCGGGTGCTCGAGATCGACGCCGAGGCCCGACGAGCCTGGGTCGAGCCCGGTGTCCTGAACCTGGACCTCACCCGAGCGGTGGCCCATCTCGGCCTCCACTACGCGCCCGACCCGTCGAGCCAGCAGGCGTGTTCGATCGGCGGAAACGTCGGCACCAACGCGGGAGGCCCACACTGTCTCGCGGCCGGGGTCACGTCGGCCCACGTGCTCGCGGTCGAGGTCGTCCTCCCCGACGGCACGGTGGAGATCCTCGGCGGGCTCGCACCCGACACCCCGGGACTCGACCTCCGCGGGACGTTCGTGGGGAGCGAGGGCACGATGGGGATCGCCACCCGCATCTGCGTGCGCCTGATGCACGATCCGCCCGAGATCCGCACCCTCCTCGCCGCCTTCACCGCGATCGACGACGCGGCCGCTGCGGTCTCCGCCGTCATCGCGGCCGGGGTCGTGCCCGCGGCGATGGAGATGATGGACGCCCAGGCGACCCGAGCCGTGGAGGATTTCGTCCACGCCGGCCTCCCGCTCGACGCCGACGCGGTCCTGCTCGTCGAGGTCAGTGGGCTGGTCGACGGCGTGAGCCACGACGCGGCGATGATCGACGAGATCTGCCGGGCCCACGGCGCGCGCACGGTACGCGTCGCGGTCGATGCCGCGGAACGGGCGTTGCTGTGGAAGGCGCGCAAGTCTGCCTTCGGGGCGGTGGCCCGCATCGCGCCCGACTACTACCTGCACGACGCGGTCGTGCCGCGTACCAAGCTCGTGGAGGTGATCCGCCAGGTCTACGAGATCTCGGACCGGTACCAGCTGATCGCAATGAACGTGTTCCACGCGGGCGATGGCAACCTGCATCCGCTGCTGGTGTTCGACGGACGCGAACCGGGTATCTGGGATCGCGTGCACGCCGCCGGTGACGAGATCCTGCGCGTCTGTATCGACGCGGGCGGCGTGCTCTCGGGTGAACACGGCATCGGACTCGAAAAGCGCGACGCGATGCCACTGTTCTTCACCCCCGACGACCTCGACGTCCAAGCCCGCCTCCGTGACGCCTTCGACCCCGACGGTCTCGCCAACCCCGACAAGATCCTCCCGCGCGGCAGCCGCTGCGGTGAGGTGGGCGCCATCCCCGCCGGAGCATGGGTGTGAGCGCGACTCTGGCCGAAGAGTTGCGGGAGACCATCGCCGCCGCCGCGGCCGTGGTGGCAGTCGGCGCCGGCACCCATGCGGGAATCGGCGGTCCGGTCGTCGGCGCGGTCGAGGTGCACGCCCCGCCGGGCATCGTCGACGTGGCGCCCTCCGACATGACGGTCACCGTGCGGGCCGGCACCACATTCGCAGAACTCGACGCTGCGCTCGCGGCCCACGGTCAGGAATGCCCACTCGATCCCGACGACTCCGCAGCCACGATCGGCGGCACCATCGCCGCGGGACTGTCCGGCCCGCGCCGACTCGGGCTCGGCCCGCTACGCGATTACTTGCTCGAGGTGCGCTTCGTCACCGCCGACGGACGCGAGATCCGCGGTGGCGGACCCACGGTGAAGAACGTCACCGGGTACGACATCCCTCGACTCTTCGTCGGATCGTTGGGCACCCTCGGCGTGATCACGCAGGTGATCTTGCGCAGCCGGCCCCGGCCGCGCGCGTCGCAGTGGTTCCGCGCGTCGAGCACCGCGAGCGAGGCCCGGTCAACTCTGTTCGCGCCGACCGCGATCGTCGTCGGGCCCGCCGACGTCTCGGTCCTCCTCGAAGGCGACCCGGGTGATCTCCGGTCCGAGGCCGCCGTGGCGGGACTCGTGCCATCCGACCCACTGCCGTCGTTGATCGGCGCGCACCGCGGGCGCATCTCGATCGACCCTGCGCTCGTCGACACACTCACATTGGAACTCGATGCGATCGACGGGCTTCACCGACTCGCCGAGTACGGCGTGGGCACGGTCCACGTGGCGAGCGACACCCCGGAG
>JBDUBS010000057.1:0-1696 GCA_040003875.1 Acidimicrobiia bacterium
CCCACGATTTCTACACCGGGCCCGTCGCGAGTTGCGCGTGAACCAGGTCACGTCCGGCGTGAGCGAAGGCGTGCATGAACGCCTGCACCAGGCCGACCTTCTGCCGGTTGCCGCGGGAAAGCGTCCCGAGCCGGCGCGAGACGTCGAGATCGAACCGTTCGACGAGTTCGTCGACGGCGAGCGACATCACGCCGCCGCGCAGGGCCGCCAGGAACGACAGATACTGCGCGGCCGTAAGGTGCGGGTACGCAGCGAAATCGCCGGGGAGGTAACCGACCTTCCGGTGGATCCGGTCACCCGCGCGCGTGCAGTCGAGCCCGAGGATCTCCGCAGTCCCCTCGGTCGGCCGCTGCAGCCCGAGGAGCAATCGGATGGTCGTGGTCTTCCCGGCGCCGTTCGGTCCGAGAAAGCCGAAGACCTCGCCGGGCGCGACCTCGAGGTCGAGATGGTCGACCGCGACGGTCGCACCGAAGCGCTTTGTGAGCCCGCGAGTTCGCACCGCTGCCGCACCCGTCAGCAGGGAACTCACGCGCGCAATCTCGGGACGGCGATCAGGGTTTGGGGCCGGCACTCATCCGATCCTCGACGAGTTGCACCGCGGCTGCGAGTTCGTCGCGAGCGCTCTGAAGCCCCTCGACCAACGCGATTCCGACATCTTCGGACTCGTCGGTGAGTGCCTCGAACCGGTCGTGGGCCCGCTGCAATATCTCGGTCGCCTCTTCGAAGCGCTCGTCGGCCTCGTCCCGAGCATCCATGCGTCCCAGGTTGGCCCGCACGCGCAGCGTGTCGATACGAGCTCGCGCCGCATCGAGGGTCGCGTCGACGACCTGATGGCCCAGACGGGCGAGCAGGTCCTCCAGTTCGCCGACTTTGGCCCGCAGAGCATCGACGGTTTCGGCTTGGGTGGTGAGGGTCTCGGTCATGGTGATCCTTTCGTCAACCCCAGCTTCGTCGGGGGCCGCCCCCGCCGCCAGAGCCGAAGGTCCCGACGGCACGCACGGTCGTTCGGTCGTCGCACGAGGTTCGCCCGGCTTTCGGCCGGTTCCGTCGCACCGCCACGATTCGGTGATCAGATCGACTTCACCCGCGTCCACGTCAGGTTGCCGACGGTGAAGGGTCTCCACCGCGTCTGACGCCACGGATGCGGTGGGTCAGTCCACCATGGCCGGCGGCGCGTCCCGCAGGTCCCGGGTCGCGTCGGGATGCACGGCGAGGGTCGCGACGAACGGGTGGTGATCGCTACCGGCCGGCGCCAGGTTCTCAACGTCGAGCGCGTGGACTCCGGGGCTGAGGAGCGCGTGGTCTACCCGCGTGAACGCGGGGACCGACGCCAGGAAACCGCGGTCCGAGAGCTTCAGTGAGCGGCTCAGGCCCTTCCCCACCCCGCCGTGCACGTCGGTGAGCCCGGCGCGACGCACGAACCGCGCGAACTCGGGGCGGAACCGACTGGAGTTGAAGTCGCCGACCACCACGAACGGTGGCGCGAGCGTCGCGATCAACTCACCGAGCTCGTGGATCTCCTTGCGCCACATGCGAAATCCACCCGGGCCGAGGAGTGCCGAGAGATGGACGCCGAGCACGGTGACCGGGCGCGATCCGCACTGGACCACGGCCCGGATCGCGGTGAGCGTCTCCGGCCGTTCGACCGCGGAGCTCGGGAGGAGCGGGGCACGGCTCGCGATCGTCATCGCGTAGT
>JBDUBS010000084.1:0-1695 GCA_040003875.1 Acidimicrobiia bacterium
GTTCGCAGCGGCCTCGGCCTCGGCGGCGGCCTGCCGGCGCTTGGGCGAGAACCATCCCATGATCCGGTTCTTGAACGTGATGAACACGACCGCGATGGCGGCGCCGAACGCAGCCACACCGGAGGCGATCATGCTTCCGGTACCGGCGTCGAGGTACCCGAAAATGCCCATGTGTCGCCTCGTTCCCCTAGATCCGATCGGCGCCCGTCGGCCGATGCGTGCGAAGGCCGGGAAGGGTACCAGCCAGACGTGGTGTGTGAAACCGCGGACCGTGGTCGGATCTCAGGTGTCTCACCGCTGAGATACCGTCGCCGTCCGGCTCGGGCGGACCCGCAGCCCACTTCCTCCCTCCTTCCCCTCGTCCACCGCGTGCTCGGCCCACCCGGGTCCCGCACGCCGTTGTGCTCGATCGAGGAGATGAAGTCATGGAAATCAATCTGGTGGTGGTGCAGGGTCCATTGTCGGGCCCACCCGAAGTCCGGACGTTGCCGTCGGGCACCTCGGTGGGGACGCTCGGTGTGCGCACCCACGCGGGGGAGCGGGCAACGTCGGTCCCGGTGACGGTGTGGGACCCGCCGGCCTGGCTGGTCGAACTCGGCGAGGGTGACGTCGTGATCGTGCTCGGAGCCGTGCGCCGGCGGTTCTACCGGGCGGGTGCGGGTACCGGGTCGCGCGTCGATGTCGAGTCGGCGTTCATCGGTCGGGCGGGCAAGCGCCAGCGCGGCACGGTCGCCAAGCGGATCGAGGCCAGCCTCGAGGCCCTCACGGGCGGGGGATGACCGGCTTCAGCCGGTGAAGGCCTCGATCGCCCGGAGAGAGCTCTGCGCGACCGCGGGCCAGGATGTAGAGCAGTGCGTCGTATCCGGGAACCATGACTGCGGCGAGGCTGCGAGCCCGGCCATTCGGGGATCCGACCCAACGTGGTTGATACGCCCATGACCGGAATGTGTGGCAGTTACCGGTACAGTGTGCGCGACCCACGCCCGACCGAGGTCGGCGACGGTTTTCGTACTGCCAAGGCTCGAATCCCGGTCCGGACCCCCAGCCGGATCGGAGAACGGAACTGGTCGGAGCGCCGCTGCGACCGGTGCCGACCGCTCCCCGGGGACGAAGCGAGGATCACGTGACCGATACGACATCGGCGGTTCGTCGGCCCGAGACGCTGGAGCGAGTGGTCATCCGCTTCGCCGGCGACTCCGGTGACGGCATGCAGCTCGTGGGAGACCGCTTCACCGACGTGAGCGCCGCCTTCGGCAACGACCTGGCCACCCTCCCGGACTACCCGGCCGAGATCCGGGCCCCGGCGGGGACCATTGCTGGGGTCTCGAGCTTCCAGGTCCAAATCGCCGACTTCGACATCGTGACCCCGGGCGACGTCCCGAACCTGCTCGTCGCGATGAACCCGGCGGCGTTGAAGGCCAACCTCGGCGACCTGCCGGCCGGTGCATCGATCATCGCCAACACCGATGCGTTCGAGCCCCGCAATCTGGAGAAGGCCGGCTATCACGGCAACCCGCTCGACGACGACACGCTCGCGGCGTACACCGTCTATCCCGTGCCGATGACGAGCATCACGGTCGAGGCGACCAAGGGGACCGGCGCCAAGCCCCGGGAAGCCGAACGTTCCAAGAACTTCTTCGCGCTCGGGCTCATCACGTGGATGTACACGCGGCCCGCCGAAGGCATCGTCACCTG
>JBDUBS010000314.1:0-5622 GCA_040003875.1 Acidimicrobiia bacterium
AACGTCGCCGCCGAGACCGTCACCACCGCCCTCCATGCATTTACGGACCAACCCTCCGAAACCGACGACCGCACCCCCGCCCAACGCAGGGCTCACGCCTCCGTGCGGATCTGTCAAGTGGCGCTCGCCCAGGGCGCCGCGGGCACCCGCGCCGGTGCGACCGTCACCGTGATCGTCGACTGGGCCACGTTCACCGGTGGTGGTCTCGGCCGGATGGACGGTCAGTTCACCGGCCCGATCGACCGGCGCCACATCGAACAACTCCTCTGTGACAGTCCCATCTCCCGGGTGATCACCGGCCCGAAATCCGAGACGCTCGACGTCGGCCGGACCGCACGCTCGTTTCCCGAACCCACCCGCCGGGCGATCATCGCCCGCGACGGAGGCTGCCGATGGCCCGGCTGTGAAACACCGGCCGGCTGGTGCGAAGTCCATCACCATCAGCGATGGCACAACGGTGGATCCACCTCCGCGATCAACGGGGTGATGATCTGTCCGCACCACCACCAGTTCCTCCACCGGAACCCCGACTGGGCCACCACCTTCCACGAACAACAATTCCGCGTGTTCAGACCCGACGGCCGCGAACTCCACCCCCACCCCTGGTCGATCAGCCAACTGTGTGAGTTGCTGGAAGACTGACTCGGATGGTGGACGTTCAGTGTCGTCTGGCCGGTGACGAGGATTTCGCCTTCCTCGCCACGATGCTCGGCGAAGCAGCAGTCTGGCGGCCGAGCAAGCCGACACCGACCGGTGACCAGGTGCTCGCCGACCCCCGGTACGCGATGTACCTCGCTGGATGGCCGAGGCGAGGCGACTATGGGTTGGTTGCTGCACAAGACGGGCCGGTGGGTGCAGCCTGGTATCGGACCTATACCGAGGCGATCCACGGCTACGGCTTCGTCGCTGAGGACATTCCGGAACTGTCGATCGCAGTAAGAGCGTCACGCCGCCGGGAGGGGATCGGCCGTCGGCTCCTCATGGAACTGATTCGGGCCAGCGTTGCCGAGGGACACCAGGCACTGAGTCTCAGCGTCAACCGAGAAAACCCTGCGCGTGGCCTCTACGAGTCGGTCGGCTTCGTTGAGGTCGAGAGGCGCGAATCGGCCAGCACCATGATCCGATACGGCTACCCCTCGAACTGAGCCACTCCCCACTACCGAGTCTCGCCGACCTTCGGCTATTCTGGCCTCTTGGTCGGGCCCCGCATCGGGGCTGTCATCCGGTGATCCGGGCCGACTCTGGCAAATGGTGTTGCATGCATCGGATCCCCCGGGAACTGGACGCGTCGCACCGTTCGAAGAGAAGGAACCCACATGACCACCACTGCTGCACCTCCCGATACGAGCATGTCCGGAAGCGGCGACTTCAAGGTCGCCGATCTCTCCCTCGCCGAGTTCGGGCGTAAGGAGATCCAACTCGCGGAGCACGAGATGCCCGGCTTGATGGCGCTGCGCGAGCGCTACTCGGAGACGAAGCCCCTTTCCGGTGCTCGCATCACGGGCTCGCTGCACATGACGATCCAGACCGCGGTTCTGATCGAGACGCTCACCGCGCTCGGCGCCGAGGTGCGCTGGGCGTCCTGCAACATCTTCTCCACCCAGGACCACGCCGCCGCGGCCATCGCGGTGACCGGTGTGCCCGTCTTCGCCTGGAAGGGCGAAACGCTCGAGGAGTACTGGTGGTGCACCGAGCGCGCGCTCGAGTGGCCCGACGCCGATGGCCCGAACATGATCCTCGACGACGGTGGTGACGCCACGCTGCTGGTTCACAAGGGTGTCGAGTTCGAGAAGGCCGGCGCGGTGCCGGACCCGTCGACCGCCGACTCCGAGGAGTTCGAGGTCGTGCTCGCCACGCTCGGTCGCGCGCTGGCCGACGACCCCCAGCGCTGGCACAAGATGGCCGCCGGGATCCAAGGCGTCACCGAGGAGACCACCACCGGTGTGCACCGGCTCTACCAGATGACCGAAGCGGGCACGCTCCTGTTCCCGGCCATCAACGTGAACGACTCGGTGACCAAGAGCAAGTTCGACAACCTCTACGGCTGCCGCCACTCGCTCGTCGACGGCATCTGCCGCGCCACCGACGTCATGCTCGCCGGCAAGGTCGCCGTCGTGTGTGGTTACGGCGACGTCGGCAAGGGCTGCGCGCAGTCGCTCCGTGGCCAGGGCGCCCGCGTGATCATCACCGAGATCGACCCGATCTGCGCGCTCCAGGCGGCGATGGAGGGCTACGAGGTCACCACGCTCGAGGACGTGATCGGTGACGCCGACCTCGTCATCACCACCACCGGCAACGCGATGATCGTGACGGCCGACCAGATGTCGCGGATGAAGCACAACGCAATCGTCGGCAACATCGGTCACTTCGACAACGAGATCGACATGGCGGGGCTCACCAAGACCCCGGGCATCGAGCGGATCAACATCAAGCCGCAAGTCGACGAGTGGAAGTTCGCGGCCACATCGGATCAGCCCGGTCACTCGATCATCATCCTCGCCGAGGGTCGGTTGCTGAACCTCGGCTGCGCGACCGGCCACCCGAGTTTCGTGATGTCGAACAGCTTCACCAACCAGGTGATGGCGCAGATGGAGATCTTCGGGCACCCGGACTTCTACGAGCGCAAGGTGTACACGTTGCCCAAGCACCTCGACGAGGAAGTCGCCCGACTCCACCTCGACAAGCTCGGGGTGAAGTTGACCCGGCTCACCGAGTCGCAGGCCGATTACCTCGGCATCCCGGCGGACGGTCCGTACAAGCCCGAGCACTACCGCTACTGAACCCGCATCCCATGCGTCGGTCTGTCCCGTCTCCGGGTGGGCAGGCCGACGGCGGGGAGCGCGAATCGGTCAGGCCGGCAAGTCCTTGCGCAGCGTGCGCTGCACCGTGATGAACGCGTACCAGGCCGGCGCGGCGACGAGCACGATCTCGAGTGGGAGGTAGGTCTTCCGCCACGTGAGCGTGAGAATCAGCATCGCCGCCAACCACAGCACGGTGACGGTGATGTTGATCACCCGTTTGTCCTTCACCTGCATGGGGTGCACGAACTTCACGTTGCTGAGCGTCAACACGCAGAGCGCAATCGTCACGACGATGTTGACCCACTGCGGGCTGCGGAGCAGGAAGAAGGTCGGCGCCACGAGGTTCCAGATCGCGGGGAACCCGCGGAACCAGTGGTCTTCGGTCATGAGTTCGGTGCGGGCGAACCACAGCACCGCGGTGAACAGGATCAACGCACCGAGGATCACGGTCCAACCGTGCGGGAAGATGTGGAAGTACGCCATGAAGGCGACCGGCAACATCACGGCGGTGAGGTAGTCGACGACCAGGTCGAGGATGTTCCCGTCCATACCGGGCAGCGCCTCGGACACCTTGGCGGCGCGGGCGATCGGCCCGTCGATCCCGTCGACGACCATCGCCGCGATCAGATAGACGATCGCCGCCTGCGGGTGGCCGCGGACGACGGCCTCGAGTCCGGCCGCGCCGAGGAGGACCCCGCTGGCGGTGAGGGCGTGGATGGCCCACGCCAATCCGACTTCACGTCGCGTGCCGGTCGGGACGTCGGGGGGCGGAGTCGACATTGGGGTCGCAGGTTAGTGGCGCCCGATCTGCAACCTCGGCCAACGCGTAGGTTGCTCCGATGGATCCGATCCCGCCCACGATCGAGTGGCGGGCGGGCCGGATCCGCCTGATCGACCAGCGTGCGCTGCCGGGACGGCTCCGCTTCGTCACGTGTGCGACCGTCCCCGAGTTGATCGCCGCGGTCCGTGATCTCACGGTGCGTGGCGCACCCGCCCTCGGCGCCGTCGGGGCGTACGGCGTGGCGCTCGCCGCCTCGGTCGACCCGCGGGCTACACCGGTCCGCGCCGCGGCCCGCCGACTCGAACGGGCCCGTCCGACCGCGGTGAATCTGGCGTGGGGAGTAGCACAGGCGCTCGACGCCTTCGAACGCGATGGGCCGTCGGGCGCGCTGGCGGCCGCGCACGAGATCGCCCGTGCCGACGTCGACGGCAACCGCCGTCTCGGCGCGCACGGAGCCGGACTGCTGCCCGACGGTGCCCGAGTGCTCACGCATTGCAACGCCGGTGCCCTCGCGTGTGTGGGCTACGGAACCGCGCTCGGCGTGGTGCGGGCCGTCCACGAAGCGAACCGTCCGATCTCGGTATGGGTCGACGAGACCCGCCCGGTGCATCAGGGCTCCCGCCTCACGGCGTGGGAGCTGGATCGGCTCGGGATCCCGTTCCGGATCGTGGTGGACAGCGCCGCGGGTTCGCTGTTCGCCGCGGGCATGGTCGACGCGGTGGTCGTCGGCGCCGATCGCATCGCGACCAACGGTGACGTTGCGAACAAGATCGGTACGTATCCGTTGGCCGTGCTCGCCCGGGCGCACGGCGTGCCGTTCTACGTCGCGGCACCCCGCAGCACGATCGACTTCGCCACCCCCACCGGCGCCGACATCACGATCGAACACCGCGCCGACACCGAGGTCACCGGCCCCCGCCACGAGCGCCGCACCCCACGCGGCGCCCCCGTCCACAACCCCGCTTTCGACGTGACCCCCGCCCGCCTCGTCACCGCGATCATCACCGAAGCCGGCGTCGTCCACCGCCCCACCATCGCGTCTCTCTTGGCGCTCCGCTCGTCCTGAGTAGCGCTCTGCTCACCTCCGCAAGCTCCGGCTCGTCCTGACTGGCGCTCCGCTCACCCTCCTGAAGGATGCTCCTATAGATCGTCAAGTTGGTTGTGGGGTGCTGGTCGGGGTGGTGTCGGGGAGTAGTTGGTAGAGCTCGCGGGCGAGGTAGCGCTTGAGTTCTCTTGGTCAAGTCGTCGTGGCCAGCAGCTGTTCGCGACGGTGCCGTGAGGGGTCGTAGGCGGTGTCGGTGTTCCAGCATGCCCAGATGACGCGGATCCAGCCGCGGGCCACGATGCGCACGGCGTGGGGATGCCGGGCGCCACGGGCCCGGGCGCGTCGGTAGCTGTCGCCTGCCCATGCAGACGAGTGCCGGGAGTTGTCCGCGAACCCAGTGATGGCAACGCGCGCCGGCTTGTTCGCGGCGTAGCGGAAGCCGACGCTCCGGGACTTGCCGGACGCACGCGTCACAGGTGCCGCCCCGCACATTGCGGCGACTTGCTCCGGGTTGTCGCAGCGTTCCATCAGCGGTCCGATCTCCGCGATCAGCTGAGCGAGACTGACGTTCGCGACTCGAGGCAACGTCTCCAGCAGCGCGGCTTTGGGATGCGCTGCGAGTGCCGTGGCCATTTCACATTCGAGATGAGCGATCTCTGTGTTGAGGAGTCGGATCTGAGCGACTGACCCGCGGACGATCGCTGCCAGCACGATCGGTGAGATGGGGTTCACGTTCGCCGGCGCGGCGCGCAGACGGCCGACGAGCACCGCTGGCGACTTGCCACCTCGATACGAGTGCCGACGGCAGAACTGTTGCATCCGACCCTCCCCGAGCAGCATCGCGGATTGCGGTGTCGGGTAGTCGGTCAAGAACGCCAGAGCGACCTGTGAGATCAACTTCTGAAAGACCATCCCGGCGCCAGGCCAATGCTCGGCGAGGATCGCCCACAGTTGATTCGACGCAGCCGTGCGGGCTTCGACCAACGAGGTGCGCG
>JBDUBS010000281.1:0-5616 GCA_040003875.1 Acidimicrobiia bacterium
GGTCGCGGCGGATCCGATCGATGGCCCGGTGACGTGCGGTGGTGACGAGCCACGCCCGGGGATTGGTCGGCACGCCGGCGTCGGCGAAGCGGGCGGCCGCGATCGTGAAAGCGTCCTGTGTCGCTTCCTCGGCGAGATCCAAGTCGCCGAGGAAGCCGATCAGGGTGGCCAGGACCCGTCCCCACTCGTCCCGGAAGATCTGCTCGAGCGGTGTCACCACTCCATGATGGGACGCACTTCGATCGCGCCGCCGAGCCGCGCCGCGGGGATCTGGGCTGCCAACGCGATGGCCGCGTCGAGATCGTCGGCCTCGTAGACGAGGTAGCCGTTGATGGATTCCTTCGTGTCGACGAATGGACCGTCGGTGGCGACGATTTTCCCGTGCTCGACCCGCACGGTGGTGGCGGTCTCGGGCGGCTGCAGACCGTTGCCGGGGACGACGCCCGGCGTGGCGTTCACCGCCTGGTACGCGTCGTAGATCCCCTGCTTCTCCTCGTCCGAGAGGGTCGCCCAAGCGGCCTGGTCGAGGGGTGTCGGGGTGGTGCCCTGGTGGATCAGCAAGAGGTACTTCATCGGTTGCTCCTGTGCTCGGGTGAGATTGTCGCGGATGAGACGATCGGTCACTGCAAAAATCGACAGGTCCATCGAGAAATTCCTGATTCTCGGCGCGCCACGGGTCAGGTGATCGGCGGCTCGGGTGCTCGAACACCAGTGGGTTTGGGCGAGCCGGCGCCGGGTAGGACGTTCGCATTCGTCCCACTGGTCCGCCGAAAGGAAGGCCACATGCGTTTCTCTCGCCGGCTGATCGGCGTGGTCGGCGGTGGTGTGGTCATCGGCGCCGCCACGTATCGCGCGACCCGGCGGGCCGCGAGCGCAGTCGACGGTCACGTCGCGGTCGCGCACCGGTGCGGCGGGCCCGTGATCGACGACGGCCGCGATCTCAGCATCGTTGTGAATCCTTCCGCGGGCTCCGAGGACAATGACGACACGGTCGCGATGCTGCGCCGCGAGTTCCCCGCGGCACGGCTGCTGGTCGTCGGCGACGGATTGACGCTCGACCATGCTCTCAGCGAATCGCTGACCACCTCGGTGCTCGGGATCGTCGGTGGTGACGGTTCGATCAACGCCGCGGCGGAGGTCGCACTCGACAGCGGCCGACCGCTCGCGGTGGTGCCCGGTGGAACGCTCAACCATTTCGCTCGTGATGTCGGACTCGCCGACGGGTCTGATGTCGTGGAGGCGTTGCGGTCGGGTGACGTCGTGGCGGTCGACGTCGGCGTCATAGGCGGCAGGCCGTTCCTCAACACCGCCAGCTTCGGTAGCTACGCCGACTTCGTCGACGCTCGCGAGGCGCTGGAAGGGAGGCTCGGTAAGCGAGTCGCGGCGGTCGTCGCCGCGGCCCAGGTCTTGTGGCAGGCTGACCCCATCGGGGTTGAACTGGACGGCGCTCACCGACGGATATGGATGATTTTCGTCGGCAACTGCGAGTACGAACCGCCCGGGTTTGCGCCGATCCATCGGCCGCGACTCGACGACGGAACCTTCGACGTCCGCTACATCGACGGAACGGAACGATGGAGCCGTGCCCGCTTTCTCGGAGCATTGCTCACCGGCCGACTCGAGTCCTCGCCGGTGTTCCATCGATCGCTGGTCCGCTCGATCGATGTGCACTCGTCGAACGGCCCGTTACGGCTCGCCCGGGACGGTGAGACGTTCGACGGCGAAGCCGACGTGACCGTCGAGAAGCATTCGGCGCGACTCGGTGTGTACGTGCCGTGCGGGCCCGAGCCGACGGTCAGTCCTCGACCACCCGCTTGAGGCCGTCGAGGACGCTCGACCAGTTCGACTCGTAGTCGGAACGACTCGATCGATCCGCGTCGGTCACTTCGCCGTCGAGGTTCGACTGCGTCAGCGTGACCTTGGTGGGAGGTTCGTTCTCCCGACTGTCGAGAATGAAGTCGACCACGTGGTAGTTCTCGGGTGCGTCGGCGGTTCCGCCCATCGGGCTCCAGTGCGAAAACCGGAGCCGGCGCGACGGGTCGAACTCGAGGATCTCTCCCTTGTCCTGGTACGCCTTGCCCTTCCAGGTGCCGGACCAGGTGATGGGGCTCCCCACCTTCCAGTCGGATTCCGCGCGAGCACCCATGAAGTACTGCTCGATGAGGTGCGGGTCGGTCAGGGCAGTCCAGACCCGCGCGGGCGTCGCTTCGATGGTCGTCGAGACCTCCGCGGTGATGTCGGTCATGGTCGCTCCTTCGCCTCGGTCGATTCGCCGGTCGCGATACCCACTCGACGGAGGCGCGAAACGCGAACGGGATCCTCCGGAAGCGTCTGACCACCGGTTCAGCGATGTGACCTGCTCGTGGTCTGAGCGGCTCCCAGGCCGGTATTCGCCGGTGACAGCGTGCCTCGGACGGTGAATACTGATGGCGATCGGCAGCCGAACAGTCCAAGGAGCCCCCATGTCCGATTTTCCCCCGCTCACCCACGTTGCGCTGACCGTGCGCGATCTGGCCGCGAGCGTGTCGTGGTACGAATCCTTGCTCGACGCGGCGCCGGTGCTCGACGAGGACACCGACCCCGACATGCACCACACCGTCTACCTGCTCGGTAACGGCACCCTGCTCGGCTTACACCAGCACGGTACAGCGGCTCCGGCAGGAGAGTTCAGTGAGTACAACGTCGGCCTCGACCATCTGGCGTTCGGTTGTGCCGACCGGAGTGCGCTCGAAGGATGGGTACGGAGGCTTGACGAGCTCGGGATCCAACACGGTGGCATCAAGGACGCCGGCTACGGCTCCGGGGTGAGTTTCCGCGACCCCGACGGCATCGCCTTGGAGTTCTTCGCACCACCGGCCTGACCGGTCGACACGCGTTCACGTGCGGGCGAGTCCGTGCTCGAATGCGTAGGCCGTTGCCGCCGAGCGTGACGACACGCCGGTCTTGGTGAAGATGTTCGAGAGGTGCCGTGCCACGGTGCGTTCGCTCAGGAACAACGTGGCCGCGATTTCCTTGTTGGAACGTCCGGAAGCGACAAGTTGGAGCACCTCAGCTTCCCGATCGGTGATGCCGTCGGGAAACGCGTGGTCCTGGTGGAGATCGCGGGTCGCCCGCACGTCGAGTGACGCACCGAGGTGTTCGAAGATCGTTTCGGCGGCCGCGAACGACCCGATGGCACCGTCCTCGTCCCCCGCGATCCGACACGCCTGCCCCAACAGGAGCCGGGCCGTCGCCACCTCGTACGGCACGTCGAGTTCCTGCCAACGGTCGAGCGCTTGGCGCAGCTGGGCACCGGCTTCGTTGGCGTCGCCTTCCGCGAGAATGAGCCGGCCGTAGGCGAGAGCAGAGGCAGCCCGCAGCGCGGCGCTGTCGAAATCCTCGGCGATCGACTGGAGTTCGACCGCCGCGCCGCGCGCAGTGGTGAAGTCACCTGCCGCCACCGCGATCTGCACCCGCGCCGGCAGGAGCTTGGCCCGGGCGAGCCGGTTCCAGGTCTCCTCCTCGAGGGCTCGGGTGATGATCGCCGTGGCGGCGTCGAGTCGCCCTTGCGCGAGTCGGAGCAGAGCGAGTCCCGGTTGCGATCGGCCGGTGAGGGCCTCGGCCTCTCGGAACGACTCCTCGGCGCCGCCGAGGTCACCGAGTCGACGTCGGACTTCACCGAGCTCGACGAACCCGACCGCGGCATGGGAGGGACTGACGCCGACGAGTTCCTCGCACGCACGCAGTACCTCCTGCTCCGCCCGGGTCCATTCGCCGCGACACTGGAGCGCCCAGGCTCGATGAACGCGACACAATCCGGGGAACACTGCGAAGGGGTGGCGTTCGGACCAGCGGGCGGTGGCGTCGGTCCACTCGGTCGCCCGGCGGTGATCACCCAACTCCTCGCACGCGCTGATGAGGCTGCAGTACACCTTGCCGGTCGAGTACGGGCCGAGGCGACCCTCCACTGCGAACAGCATCGCTTCGTCGAGGTGTTCGAGTCCGACGCGCGGCTCGCCTTGATCGATCAGGATCCGACCAAGGGTCTGAAGGGCTTCGGCTTCGAGATCGGTGGCGTCGAGCCGACGGCCGAGTTGGATGATCTCGTGCGTGCGGGCCGTGGCCCCCTCGAGGTCGCCGTGACCGTGAGCCACCTCGATCTCGCGTAACACGACGTTGCCGTACGTGACGCACTCGGTGTCGTCGCCGATCCGTTGGCGCGCCCGTCGGAGCCACGCGCCGCCGATGTTGGGTTGCGCCTTGAAGGAATAGTGCTCCCACAAGCGCACCGCGCACTGCGCGGCGGCGCGCGGCTCGGACGCGCTGTCGTAGAGGGCGTACGCGGCTTCTCGCGTACTGATGCATTCGTCCATGCGTCCGAGCCACCACGCCGCTTCGGCCCGCGCGTCGAGGCGTGCGGCCTGGTCAAGGGGGTCGGGTTCCGGCTCGGTGAGGGGCGCGGCCGCGTCATAGGCCGTCTGCCATTCGTGGTGGGCCAGCGCCGCGACTGCCTCCGTGAGCGGTCGACCCTCGCCGGCGGCGGTCGGCCCGTCGGAACTCATGGACAGAACCTACCGGGGGTGGCGTGAAATGCCCATCGCATTGTCGGCGGATTGGCAGACACCGCCGATGCGGCAACGCCGCGATCAGCAGATGATCGACCCATGACCGATCGCGACGAGGACACCGCCCTGCTCATCGAGCGGGGACGCGACCGTGAGGCCGCCGTTGTCGCACTCGGCCATCACACCCCAACCCATCACACCCGAACATCAGCCAAGGAGAACACCATGTCCGAGTTTCCCCCACTGACCCATGTTGCGCTGACCGTCCGTGATCTCGCAGTGAGCGTCCCGTGGTACGAGGCACTCCTCGACGCGGCGCCGGTGCTCGACGAAGACACCGACCCCGACATGCATCACTCCGTCTATCTGCTCGGCAACGGCACGCTCCTCGGATTGCACCAACACGGCACCCCGGCGCCAGTCGGTCAGTTCAGCGAGCACCACGTCGGCCTCGACCACGTCGCGTTCGGCTGTGTCGACCGCAGTGAGCTCGAGAAGTGGGCCGGCCGTCTCGACGAGCTCGGCGTGGAGCACGGAGCCATCAAGGACGCGGGCTACGGCTCCGGCGTGAGTTTCCGCGACCCCGACGGCATCGCGCTCGAGTTCTTCGCCCCGCCGGCCTGAACCAACACGCGGCCGCCCGGGTTCCCCCCGGGCGGCCCATCATCGAAGGAGGAATCATGACCACCACCGTCGCCCCGGATTTTGGGGCCATCAAGACCAAGCAACAGAACACCTGGTCCTCCGGCAACTACGCCGTGATCGGGACAACGCTCCAGCTGGTCGGCGAGACGCTCGCCGAGGCCGTCGACGTCGTGCCCGGTGAGCGTGTGCTCGACGTCGCGGCCGGCAACGGGAACGCCAGTCTCGCCGCAGCCCGGCGCGGCGCCGAGGTCACGGCGTCCGATTACGTACCCGGGCTGCTCGACGCCACCGTGGCCCGCGCTCGGGCCGAGGGTCTCGAGATCGGCATCGAGGCGGCCGACGCCGAGGACCTGCCCTTCGCCGACGGCACCTATGACGTCGTCCTCTCGACTTTCGGTGTCATGTTCACCCCGAACCAGGAGCAGGC
>JBDUBS010000078.1:0-5612 GCA_040003875.1 Acidimicrobiia bacterium
AGTGTGGCTCGGGCCTTCGGGTTGATCCCGCGGACGAGGGCACCGATCGAGCGGTCGGTGGCGTCGGTGAGCCCCGCGAGCCACGCGAGATCGTCGGCTTCCTCGAAGACCGGGGACGCAGCGAGCGCGAACCGCACCGTCGACGCGTCCGGCATCGAGACCCGGGGCGTCACGTATCCCGGTGGTTGGAACGACGGGTGGACCTGGACGATCCGGGCGATCGCGGACGCATCGGTTCCCGTGATCCCGAAGGCACGCGCCAACCGCTGCGCAGTGATCGGCGCGACGCCGGTGAGGATCCGAGGGCCGACCTCCGCCGCCACCTCGGGGCTGACCCGCTCGGAGACGCTCAGCAGGTACGAACGGAGGAGGAGGTGTGACTGCAGCGCGACCTCGTTGAGGATCGCCACCAACGTCGCGTGCGAGAAGTCCTCGAAGCGCAGGTCAGGGTCGAAGGTGTCGGCGTACCCGACGCGTCCGACGGGATCGGTCTCGGCGGCGATGGCAACGACGGGTCGCCCGCCGGCGACCGACGCCGCGACGATCGCGAGATTCGGGTGAGCCTGCGCGGGGGTAGTGGTGGGATCGATGTCGATGCGCCACGCGCAGTGCGGCATGCGGTCGGCCGGGGTCCGCGGCGGCCGGTGGATGGGGCGCATCACCGCGAACGGGCTGGTGGCGGCGGCGGTGGCGTCGAAGGTCGGATCCTCGATGGTGTGGCACATCCCGTGAACCCACTCCTCGCCCATCGGCTCCACGTCCATGAGCGCACCGCAGTGCGCGAGCCAGAACTCGGCGTGATCGTCGTCGATGTACTTCAGCCGGAAGTCCATGTACTGGGGTGGCGATCCGATGTCGAGTTGCAGGTTCTTCAGGATCACGTCGACGGTCTGGCCACGGAACCCGAGGGTGTCCTGCATCCGGACGGAATAGAGCGGGCTCGCGCCTGCCCACTCGTCGATCGCGATCTGCTCCGCACCCTCCCGGTCGACGCCGTACTGGTACAGCAGCGGAATGCCCACCCGATCCTGGAGGTGGCCGTGGAGCAGCCACTCGCGGAGGAGCACCGCCAGTTGGTCGCGGTCGAGATCGGCCGGCTGGAACGACGGGTCGAAGGCGGTTGACGGTTGATCGGCCACGCGTATGTCGTACTCGGCCCGGCTCGTCGGGGCAATCGACGCCACGCTGCCCCGCTCTCGCATGCGGTGCCCGGTACCGTTCCGGTCTCGGCCACCAGCAGAAACATCTCCATGACGCGCGCGACCACTGAGCCTTCGACCGACGTCGCCGACCGCTTCGGTGCGTGGGCCCGGGTTGCGGTGCCCATGGGACTCGCGCTGGTGCTCGTGCCGCTGCTGGTCTCCGCGATCGTGACCCTCACCGGGACCGCGCCCACGCCGATCCGCGATCAGGCCCTGATGGAGATGCGGGTGCGCGACATCGGCATCCATGCTGTCGACCTCGGCCTGTACTCCCGTGACGGCTGGAGTCATCTCGGTCCGCTCGTCTTCTACACACTCGCGCTCCCGTACCGGATCATCGGCAGTTCCACCTCCGGCATGGTCGTCGGCGCGTTGATCGTCAACGCGCTCTCGATCGTGGGGATCGTGGCCGTCGCCCGCCGGATCGCCGGCCGCCGGATCGCATTGGTGATGTTGTTGCTCGTGAGCGTGCTCGTCCGCGCACTCGGTGCCCTGCTCGTGGCCAACCCGTGGGTGCTGTTCATCACCGTGTTGCCGTTCGCGCTGTTCTGTCTGGTGGTGTGGGCGCTCTTGCTCGGTCGGGCGTGGGCGCTGCCGGCCGGCGCGGCGCTGGCCACCTGGCTGGTGCAGACGCACGTGGGTTACGCGCCGATCACCCTCCCACTCCTCGGCGTCGGTGGCATCGGACTGGTGGTGGTGTCGTGGCGATGTGGTGGCGAGCGCCGGGCGACCATGCTCCGCGCCGGAGCCTGGACCGCCGGAATCCTCGTCGTGGTGTGGGCGCTCCCGGCGTGGGACCAGGTTTCGGGTACCGGCAACTTCGTGCGCGCTGCTCGTTGGTTCAACGACGCCAAGGAGGGTGTGCACAGCCTCGGCGAAGGGATACGCGTCGTGGTCGGGCAGTTCGCGATCGTTCCCGATTGGGTGACCGGCACGCGACGCGTCTCCCCGTTCAACGGTGAGACGACGTTGCGGACGCACCTGCTGTGGCCGGTGCTGTTGCTGCCGTTCGCCGCTGCCCTGTTCGTGGCGGTACGCCGTCGCTCCCACCGCGTGGTCGCCTTGGGTGTGGTGGTCGGCGCGACCGTCGTGCTCGGGGTCATCGCCGTCGCGCGGACCATCGGGACGATGTACGAGTACCGGATGCTCTTCATCTGGGTCGTCGGCGGTCTCGCCGGGGCCGTGATCGTGTGGGTGCTCTGGGATTTGGTCGCCGACCGGTTCCCGCGGACGGACCTCATCGTGGTTCCCGTGATCCTGCTCGGGCTCGCGATGCTCGCCGGCGTCGAGATCGATCAGGCCACGACCGCACCCCTCGCCGACTGGAACTCCCGGTCGACCGCTGCTGTGCTCGACCGGCTGACCACCAAACTCGATCGCCACGGTGGTGAGATCATCCTGCGCTCCGAAACCGCAAGCAGTGAGTGGTACCTCCAGGGTGTGCTGCTCGGCCTCGACAAGCGCGGGTTTCCGGCGCGCGTGCGGGGGACCGGTGGCGGGCTGTACCCACCCGACCTCTCGGCGGGCCCGGGCCGCGACCAGGCGCATCTGCGGGTGGTGGCCGGTCCCGAGTTGGCCCGGCTCGATCGCAGCCAGGTCGCAAAGATCGTCGCCTACGGCGGACCGCTGCCGCTCCACCAGGAGTTGCGCGCCCTGCGTGCCTTCGAGGCGAAGGGGACGCAACTCTTCGCCGCGCTCAAGGCGCACACGATCTCCACGGAGGAGTTCCTCGCCCGGAACCAGCGGCGGAACCAAGCACTCCTCACCGCGGTGGCGCTCGTCCCGGACGACGATCCGGGCAGTCGGTAACGACCGCTAGCGTCCCGTCCGATGTTCAAGTCTGCCGCGGGCACCTTGCTCCTGATCCTCGGCGCGGCGTTCCTGGCGCCGTTGATCGCGGCACGGTTCCGGGCGCTCCGGCTGCCGGCGCTCGTCTTCGAGATCGTCTTCGGCATCGTCATCGGGCCCGATGTCCTCGACCTCGTACGGCTCATGCCGTCGATCCAACTGCTCTCCGACATCGGCCTCGCGACCTTGATCTTCCTCGCGGGATTCGAACTCGACCTGGCGCGGGTCCGCGGCCGGCCGCTGCGGCTGGCCATGAAGGGCTGGGGCGCCTCGGTGGTGCTCGGTCTCGTGATCTCGGGCCTCCTCCTGGCGATCGGCGTGATCCAAGCCGAGATGTTCGTCGCCTTCGCGATGAGCACGACCGCGCTCGGCACGCTGCTCCCGATCATTCGTGACGAGGGCATGCTCGAAACGCCGTTCGGCGTGCACGTCCTCGCCATCGGGTCGGTCGGGGAGTTCCTCCCGATCGTCGCCGTCGCGCTGTTGCTGAGCCGGACCGACGATTCGAAAGCCGCGCTCGCATTGATGGGATTCGGCGTCGCTTCGGTGGGTGCCGTGCTGATCGCGTTGCACTCCCGACCGGGCCGGATTCGCCGCGAACTCGGCCGGACCCTGCGGTCGAGTGGCCAGCTGTACATCCGGCTCGCGCTCGTGCTCATCGCAGGGATGACGTTCATGGCGTCGGAGCTGGGTCTCGACTTCCTGCTGGGCGCGTTCGTGGCCGGGATCGTCTACCGGCTCTACGTGTCTGCGGGCGCGCCCGAAGCGGAACTCGAGGTGATGGAGAGCAAGATCGAGGCGGTGTCGTTCGGTTACGTCGTCCCGATCTTCTTCGTCGTGACGGGGATCAGGTTCGATCTGCACGCGCTCGCGCAACCGACCGCGATGCTCAAGGTGCCACTGTTCGTCGCCGCGCTGCTCGTCGTCCGTGGCCTGCCCGTCTTGTTCTACCGGCACGACGTCCCGGGTCGCAGCGCCCGCTTGGCGTTGGCCCTCTTCAGTGCCACCGGCCTGCCACTGATCGTTGCCATCTGTCAGATCGGTGTCGATGAGCGCCAAATGCGGTCGTCGACGGCCGCGGCGCTCGTCGGCGCGGGCATGATCTCGGTCCTGATCTTTCCGGTGTTCGCGAACCTGCTGCTCAGGCGTGCGAACGCGCTCGTGCCACCGACAGCACCATCGACCCCGGCCGATCCGATGCTCTGACCAGCGTGAGGGGTCCGACCCGGACCGGCACCGGCGAGTGATAGCGCGCCACGATGAACCGGCCGACGTGGTCGACCCGGCCCCGGGTGAAGGAGTGCGCCAGCGGCGCCGTCGGTTCGTCGGTGAGGAAGATCATGGCGCAGGTCCGTCCGAACCACCACGAGCACTGACCCGGGACCCGGCCGAGTCCGATGAACACGAGATCCTGGATGCGCACCGAGGCCCGCCTCGCCAACTCGTGGCTCGGTGGCAGGTAGCGCGTCACCGCGGAGCCGAGAACGCGGTCGGTGTTCATGACGACCACCTGCCGGGAGTGGACCCGCCGGATCACCTTGCTCACGGCCTGCCAGTCTGCGCGTTGCAGGTCGCGCTGACGAGTGACGGCCACCGTGGTGACGAGTGACACCGCAACGACCGCCACCACCGCGATCGCACCGACGATCCGCAGCTGCGGGCGCCCGAGGCCGATCGCGACGACGACGACCAGCGGCACGAGCGCCGCGATGACGTTCCGATCGAGGAAGTAGTCGTTGCCGACGACGGCCGTCAGCGCAGGGAACCCGAGCGCGACCACACCGATGATCGCGAGCGTCGTGGCGATCCGACGCTCACGTCGGTCGGACGCGAAGAGTGCGAGCACCGAACCGCCGATCACGGCCACGGCGACGATCACCCACAACCACGGGCGGGGTTCGGACGGGCCGACGAGCAGATGGCGCAGGGACTCCCGCAGCCGGAAGTCGAACGCGAACGAGCTGATCCATTCCTGGAGATTGCGGCTCTGCTGGTCGATCGCGAGGAGCCCGAGCGGAATGGCCAGGATCACGACGGGCAGCAACCCGAGGGTCATCCGTCGCCACTCGGTGCGGTTGGTCATCAGCAGTGCGACCACCACGGGCACGATGAGGAAGACCGCGAAGTAGTGCGTGGCGAGCGCGAGCGCACACGCGGTCCCGAACCACAGGGCGTCGCGCTGGGTTCCCGTGCGCTGCACCCGAGCGAACGTGAAGAGCATGAGGGCGGCGAACAGGACGAGCAGGGAGTAGGCGCGCGCTTCCTGCGAGTACCACACGAGAAACGGGTTCACCGCGACGAGCACGGCGGCGATCCGGGCGATCCGGCGCGACAGTCCGAACTCCCGCGCGGCGAGGTAGACGACCGCGATCGCGAGTGTGCCGACGACGGCCGAGAACGACCGGAGGGTCCCGTCGCGGTCGCCGAAGATCCGAATCCATGCGCTCATGAACGCGAAGTAAAGGGGTGGTGTGCCCTCGCGGATTCGGATCGCGTCGAAGGTTTGGGGGAGGTGGCTGGTGATGACGAAGTCCGGCACCGGTCCGGAGCCGGACATGCAGG
>JBDUBS010000359.1:0-1688 GCA_040003875.1 Acidimicrobiia bacterium
TCAGCCCCGCCACCACGAGGCCGGCGGCGCGGAAGCCGTCGAGCAGCGCCGCCACCTCGGTCACTGCGCAGCCACCCTTCTGGGGCTCCGCGGCCACGTTGACCTCGACCAGGACCCGGGCCCCGGGCGCCCGGGTTGCCAGCGCGGCGCCGAGCTCGCTCCGATCGAGCGTCTGCCAGCAGTCGACCCACGGCACGAGTTGGTTCACCTTGTTGCGCTGCAACCGGCCGATGAAGTGCCAGACCGGATCCAGACCCGCCAACTCCGGGGCCTTCTCGACCAGTTCCTGGGCCCGGTTCTCTCCGAGATCGCGCACGCCGGCGTCGATTACGGCGGCCACCGCCGCGACCGACTGGGTCTTGGTCGCGGCGACGAGGCGGACACTCTCCGGGTCACGGCCGGCCCGGCGGGCCGCGTCCGCGATCTGATCCCGGACGACCGCGACGCGCTCTGCCACCCCGCTACTCACGCTTCACCACCACCACGGCCTGGCGCCCGGTGATCCCGTCGCGCCGATACGAGTAGTGGTCGGCCGATTCCACCGTGCACACGTCGAGCACCTCCACGTCGAGGACATCCACCCGACGGAACTGGGCCACCACCGTGGCCCGGAGGTCGAACGCCGGCGCCCCGGCCGCCGTGCGGCCTGCGACCTCGGGCCCGCACTCCTCGGTCAGTCGCTCGAGCAGGTCGGCACCGAACTCATAGTGGGCGACGCACACGCACGGCCCCACGATGGCGCGCACCGGTCCGGTCCCGAGGGCCCGGACCACGGCGACGCCCGCCGCGACCACACCGTGGACCGCGCCGCGCCAGCCGGCATGGATCGCGGCACACGCGGTGTCGTTGGCGATGGCGATCGGCGCGCAGTCGGCGCCGATTGCGGCGAGGAGCAGCCCGGCACGCTGGGTCGCGACCCCGTCGGCCTCCTCGCCGTCACGGGTCGCATCGGTGACCCCGAGCACGGTCGTGCCGTGCACGTGGTGGGGCATGACCCACGGGGCATCGGGCCGGTCGAGCGCGCCGGCGACGATCCGTTGGTTGGCCACGACCGCGCCGGGGTCGTCGCCGACGTGCCGGGCCACGTTCAGAGAGGCGAAGGGAGCCGGCGAGGTACCACCGTGGCGGTCGGTGAAGACCACCGAGGCGGCACCGAGTTCACGCCGGACCATCATGGACGCCCGCGCCGGTAGGGCTCGGAGCGAATCGGTCGAAGCGTCGGCTCAGCGCAAGAAGTCGGGAACGTCGAAGTCGTCGTCACCGAGTTCGAGGTCCTCTGCGTCGTCTCCGCCCAATGCCCGTTCCTCGTCGCGTAGGCCCAGGGTGTTCTCACGCCGCTCGCCCTCGAAGCGGTCGAAGCCGGCGGCGATCACGGTGATGCGGACCTCGTCGCCGAGCGCGTCGTCGATCACGGCACCGAAGATGATGTTCGCGTCCGGGTGGGCCGCCTCGCTGATGATCTCGGCGGCTTCGTTCACCTCGAACAGTCCGAGATCGGACGGGCCCGAGATGTTGAGCAGGATGCCGCGGGCGCCTTCGATGCTCGCTTCGAGCAGGGGGCTCGAGATCGCCGACCGGGCCGCGGCGACGGCGCGCCCGTCACCCGACGAGTAGCCGATCCCCATCAGGGCGGAACCGGCGTTGGTCATGATCATCTTCACGTCGGCGAAGTCGGTGTTGATGAGGCC
>JBDUBS010000725.1:0-5595 GCA_040003875.1 Acidimicrobiia bacterium
AGCCGCTCGGCTTCGAGCCCACGGACCGCGACGGATTCGTCAGCGGTTGGATGCACGGCCTCGTGGCGACGGTTCCGGACGTCGTCACCCGCGTGGTCAAGAGCTACTCGCGAGGCCCGGTCGTCCTGGCCCGCATCGTGTCGGCCGGGACCACCACCGACGGCAACGCGTACGAGTGGGATTCCGTGTGTCTCAGCCACGGTGGGGTCGGCGGGGTGCACGGCCGCGTCGAGTTCTTCACGCCCGACCAGTGGTCCGACGCGCTGGCGTTGTTCGACGACTGGTCGACTGCCGAGGGCCTCCGGGCCGCCGAGATAGAACCCGGTCTGCTCGAGAATGCCGTGACCCATGCCGCCGAACTCGTGATGGTGTCCTTGACCTCGCGCGACGAAGCGGCGGTCGCCGAGCTGATCAGTCCTGAGTACCGCTACGTCGATCACCGATTCGCCGGGATCACGCCGGAGGCGCGGGGTCTCGACGCGTTCCTCGAGCAGATGCAGGGCTACGGCGCCGTCGGGTTCCGTGAAGTCGGGCGCGAGGTCGTTGCCGTCCGTGGTGAGCGACTCGCGCTCTCCGAGCAGACCCTGGAGTCGGCCGAGGGTTTCGTGACGGTCGTGCTCCGACTCGGGGAGGTCGACGCGTCGGGCTGTTTCGTACAGACCGACGTCTACGACGAGGCCGAGTTGACGGCGGCCCTCGGCGAACTCGACGAGCGCCACCTCGCGGGTGAAGGCGCAGAGTACGAATTCCTCGTTCGCCGGCTCGGTGATTTCGCTCGTGCGTTCTTCCTCGAAGAAGCGGCCCGGGCCGCGTTGTACGCGCCCGACGCGACGGTCCGGAATCACCGCAAGTTTGGCTGGGCGATGAACACCGTCGCAGACCTGCTGGAGCGCGAAGCGGGCAATGTCGGTGTCGCGGAACTGACCCGCGCAATCATCGCAACGATGGAATGCCGTGACAACGCGTCACTCATCCAACTCGACCAGACGTTGGTGACGCCCGAGGGGAACGAGTACAGCAACTCGATTCTCGCCGTTGATCACTGGGTGGGCGGGCGTGTTGATCGCGTGGAGATCTTCGACCCCGAGGATGCCGACGCGGCCCGAGCGCGGTTCGAGGAGATCGCCGCCGAGGGTCCGACGCCGGCGATCGACAATCGATGCGTTCGCGTGCTCGAGCGCAGCGGATGGCTGGCCGCCTTCACCGGCGCCACCGGGCCGGACAGCTTCGCGCCGGGTTGCGTGCTCGTGGACGGTCGGGCGGGAGTCAACGCCGGGGAGATCACCGGCGGTGCCGAGGTCGGTGCGAGCATCTTCGCCGCCCCCGACGGGTTCGGCTCGTACACCCTGGACCCGATTGCGGTCAGGGGCGAGCGCATGGCCCTCTTCCGATGGACCTACTGCGGGGAGCAGGGGTTCGAGGCGCCGGGGCTGAGGGTGATCGAGCTCGACGACGCCGACCGGATCGCCCGTGTCACGTCGTTCGACGAGACCGATCTCGTCGGTGCGCTCGAAGCACTCGAGGAGCAGCACGTCGCGACGGCCGGCGATCTCGCTCCGGCTCAGGTCACCCCGCTTGCCGCGTACCGCGCCCTCAACCGCCGGGACTGGCCGGTCTTTTCCGTCTGTTTCGACGACGAACTCGCGATCATCGACCACCGGCGACTCGGGTTCCCTCCGGGGCGCGGTGGCGCGGCGCTGACCGGCGAGCTGCAGTCCCTCGTCGAGCAGGTGCCCGACGTCGTGGCGTACGTCACCAAGATCCGGACCAAGGATCACGTGGCCATCGCGACCACCCACCAACGGGGTACGGCCGCGCTCGGCGGGGAGGCGACGTGGGACTTCCACGCCGTGGCTACGGTGGATCCCGATGCACGCATCATCCGCCATGAGTACTTCGACGCCGACTGCTGGGCCGATGCGCTCGCTCGGTTCGAGGAACTCGCACACGACGGTGGATTCGCGGAGGGATGGCGTTCGCCTGCGCTCGTCAACCGCGCGGTCCGGACCCAGGCGGAGGCGTTCGCGGCGTTGATGGCGGGCGACACCAGCGAACGTGCTGCGGCGCTGACCGCGCCCGACCTGCAGGCGTTCGACCGGCGCCGTGGTGTCGCGGCCCCGGACCTGGTCGGTCGCGACGCGCGGCGGGCCAACCTCGCGGCGGTGATGGAGTTCTTCGGCGCCATCGATTACGAGGTGGTCGCCATACGGGGCGAGCGTTTGGCGTTGCTGCACTGGACCATCGGCGATACGTCGGACTTCGCGACCAGTGGATACGACGTGACCGAGGTCGACGCGGCCGGCGCGACCTCCCGGATCGTGACGTTCGACGACGACGATCTCGCCGCCGCACTGGAGGAGCTCGACACGCGCCACGTCGAGCTGCTCGGTGACGCCGCCACGGATATCGACCGGACGATCACGGAGGGGTCGATCGTGATCAACCGTCGCGAGCCCGAGGTCTACGAACGTTTCATGACCCCCGACGTCGAGATCGTCGACCACCTGCGGCTGAACTTCCCGCCCGCGAATCGGGCGAGCGACTTCACGCGGATGCTTCGCCGGCTCTACGAACTGGCGCCCGACACGTTGTTCGTTCGGAAGAAGGTGATCGTCTCGCGGCGGGCCTTGCTGACGGTCGACGAACAGCGAAGTACGACACCGGAAGGCAACCGGTACAACTGGGTACGCAACACGGTGAGTCGGCTCGCATTCGACGGCCGGCTGGAGCGGAGCGAGTTCTTCCCCGAGGACCGTTGGAACGACGCGCTCGCCTTGTTCGACGACTGGGCCGGAGATTCCGACGTTGCTGCACCGGGAGCGGTACTCACGCCCGCCACGCTGCTCACGCCGATCTCGGCGGCATTCGCGGCGCGTGACTGGGATTGGATCCGGGGTCGAACCGCGCCGGGAATCGAGCTGCAGGACCGGCGCAGCACGGTGAGCTCGCACACTGCGACGGGAGCGGACGCCGTCGTCGAACTCTTCCAGGGTTTCGCCGACGTCGGCTTCGAGACACTCGAGAACATCCTCGTCGAGTCCCGGAACGATCGACTCGTCCTGATCCGGCGGATCTACCGCACCGGCGCCGGGTTCGAGATTGAGATGCTCGCCGTCATCGAGACGGACGAGCAGGGTCTCGCCACTGCCCTGGTGCTGTTCGACGCCGACGACATGGACGCCGCGATCGCGGAGATCGAAGCCCGCGACCGGTGAGCGATCCGCAAGTGGTTGCCGAGCGCCGATCGGTTGCCGGCGACGTCGACGAGTTCAGCGGCGCGCCCTGATCCGTCTACCCGCGGGTCGATCAGTGGATCGCCCGTTCGGCGAGGAACGCCGTCGGTGGGATCAGCAGGCGGTAGGGGATGCGCAAGAGCCATCCGGGCCACGTCGGGTGTCTTTCTTCTTGGTCGACGCGGCCGCGGAGGTGTTCCTTGCCGAGCCGCTGCGGCGGGTCGGATCGGAACTCGAGCGCGATCAGGTGTTTGATGCTCTTGTATCCGTAGTGCCGGGGCGCCACGAGTCGCACCGGGCCGCCGTGACGCGCCGCGAGCGGCTGCCCGTCGAGGTGGGTGGCCACGATGACATCGTCGGCGAAGGCGTCGGTCGCGAGGAAATGGCCGCGCCGGTGGTCAGTGGACCGTGCTACCAGGTACGGCGCCGGCGGAGCTTCGATGCCGACGGCGGCGAACACCTCGCACAGCGGTGTTCCGGTCCAGACCAGCCCGGTGACCGACCATGTCGTGACACAGTGGAAGTCGGCGACGAACTCACGTGGGCCGAGGGATGCGAGCAGGTCTGGGCCGACCACGGCTCTCGGTGCCCGATCGACGCTGATCGTCAGGTCGAGGTCCGGAGGTGACGGCGGCGGGGCTGCGAACGGCTTGTCGGTGAAGCGCGGCATCTCTCCCAGGAGTCGCTGGCCGGGCGGGAGGCCCGACGCGCGTCGCGGCCACACGACGCTCACGTAGGCCCCCGGTCCGTCGCCAGTGGGAGGAGCACGGCCGTGACGGCGTCGTCGACGATCGCGTCCAGCGCCCGCGACGGCACCTGACCGCGGCTGATCGTGCTGCGGGCTGCGGCGGAGGGAATCTCGATCACTGCGAAGGCCACCCGCTGCTTCTGGGCGACGCGCGTCGCGCCGAGCCGAACGCAGAGGTCGCCGAGCATGGTCTCGATGCGGGCCCGTTGCTCCAGGTTGCGGTCGACGAGATCAGGGGGCCATTCGCCGTCGAGCAGGTCGCGGCTCCGGTACAACAACAGGACGCGAGCGCCGTCCGGGTGCGTCCGCGCCCACCCCATGATGCGCCGGGCGGCGGTCCGGGCCGCGTCGTGCGGGTCGAGTTCGGTGAGCGCGGGACCGACGGCGCGCTGGAACTCCTCGACCGTGCGCATCCACAGGGTCGCGACCAGCACGTCGCGGGAGCGGAATCGGTGATAGATCGACCCGCTCGGGGCACCGAGTGACGCGGCGATACGAGTGATGGTGAGCGCCGCCGGACCGTCTTCTGCGAGCAGTCGGCCCGCGGCGTCGAGGATCTCGTCGACGGAGTACTTCGGAGTGCGTCCCACGTAGTAGAGACTAGCCTCTAATATGCTCGGTTACCAGTCATGAACCCCCCTCGACGCGGCCGTACGCCGGTCCGCCCGGTCGTGACGGATGAAGCGCTGGGATAGGTTTCGGTGTCGACGGAGCGAAACGAGGGGAACGAGATGACGTTGCAGATCGTCGGGGCCGGCGTCGGCCGGACCGGCACGCACTCACTGAAGATCGCGCTCGAGCAATTGTGTGGCGGCACGTGCCATCACATGGTCGAGTGCTTCGGCCGGCCCGACCAGATCGCGGGCTTCACCGCCGCGATCGACGGTGAGTCGGTCGACTGGACGGCGCTGATGGCCGAGTTCAGCGCCATGGTCGATTTCCCGGGTTCGATGTTCTGGCGCGAGATCGCCGCCGCGAATCCGGACGCGCCGGTCCTCCTCTCCTCCCGCGATGCCGAGGGTTGGTACACGAGCGCGACCAACACGATCTTCCAGTCCTTCGATCACTCGCCGCCGGAAATGCAGCCGTGGATGCAAGCGGTTCGTCGTGGTCTGCATGACCGGTTCAGCGACGACTTCGAGAACAAAGACGCCATGATCGCCGCGTACGAGGCGCACAACGCCGCGGTGCGGGCCGAAGTGCCGGCGGCCCGGCTCATCGACTGGACTCCGAGCGACGGATGGGGGCCGATCTGTGCCGCGCTCGGCCGGCCTGTGCCCGACGAGCCGTTCCCGGTCACGAACACCACCAAGGAGTTCCGCGAGATGATCGGCGCCCCGCCACTTCCGTAGATCTGCGAGGATGCCGGCGTGCAGGCGCCCGAGACGAAGTACGCCCGGACTGACGACGGACTCCGGCTTGCGTACCAGCAGTGGGGCGAAGGCCCGCCCCTCCTGATGGTCCCGGGCCTGCTGTCGAACGCCGAGGTCGCCTGGGAGCACGAGCTGTACCGTCGGGTGCTGGAGTACTGGGGCCGGCATATGACCTGCGTCCAGTTCGACAAGCGCGGCATCGGACTCTCGGATCGGCCCGACGAAGCGCCGACTCTCGCGC
>JBDUBS010000138.1:0-1681 GCA_040003875.1 Acidimicrobiia bacterium
CTCGGCGAGGACGGCGACGATCTGTCGGCGCACCTTCGGAGTCGACGCGAGGTCGAGCACATTCTGTGTACGTCTGCGCCGACCACTGCACTGCGCGCCGCAATCGTCGTCGGCGACGGCGGGATCAGTTGGGAGATCCTCCGCCAGCTCGTCGAACGGCTGCCGGTCATGCTGACCCCGCGCTGGGTCGAGACCCGCACGCAACCGATCGCCCTGGGCGATGCGCTCACGTGTCTGGTTGGCGTACTCGGTCGGCACGAAGCCATCGGTCGCGCCTACGACATCGGCGGACTCGATGTCACCACCTATCGCGACATGCTCGTCACCGTTGCGCGGCTCATCGGGCGCCGACGCCTCATCGTGCCGGTCCCGCTGCTGACCCCTCGTCTGTCCTCGCACTGGCTCGATCTCGTCACCGATGTCGACCTGATCACCGCCCGGTCCCTGGTCGATTCGCTCAGCAACGAGGTCGTCGTTCGCGAGCACCACATCGAATCCATCCTCGGCAGCAGTGCCGAGCCCTACCGACCGCTGGCGTTCTCGGACGCCGCGGCCGCCGCGCTCGCGACCCGTGAGCGCCGGCTCCGATCCACCACCCATGCGCCGGCCTGATCTCCTGGTGCCGATCGGCACGCCCATCCCTGTCGAGTCCGCACCGGCACTGCGGCGACGCCGGTTCGCCGTGGGCGTAACGCTCGTCGTCGGCACGGTGCTCCTCCGCATGACCATCACCACGCCTCGATCCTCGGTCCGTTTCGGCGTGCTCGGTCTCCTGCTCGCTGCCTCCTGGATCGCCGGGGGCCTCCTGGCCGGCCCGTTGCGCGCCCCCCGACCGACCCGGACCCATCCGAATCGTCACGAAATGCTCGAAGCCGCCGCGGTCGGTCTGATCGCCTTCATCGCATTCCTCGGCGCCAACCTGGTGGCGAGGCACATCGCCGTGCTCGCGCACGCGCTCGATTCGTTGCTCCCGCGCATGAGTACCAGCGCATCCACACTGGTCATCGCCGTCGTCGCCGCCAACGCCGTGGCGGAGGAGTACTTCTTCCGCGGCGCACTCCACCTCGCCTTCGCGGATCGTCGCCCCGGACTCGCCACGGTCGTGGTGTACACCCTTGTCACGGTGGTGACTCTCAACCCTGCGCTCGTCGTCGCGGCGGCCGTGATGGGGACCGTGTTCACGCTCGAACGACTCGCCACCGGCCGCGTGCTCGCGCCCGCAATGACCCACCTCGTCTGGGGACTCCTCATGTTGCTCGCGTTCCCGCGCTGACCAGTGTGTAGCGGCCACCGGTAGCCTGACGCGTCGTGAGAGACGAGCAGCAGTGGGAGACGTGTCCTCGGTGCGGCCGAGACGCGCTCGTCACGTGGCGCCGGACTTACGTCCACAGTGGCCACGGCCGATTACGCGCCAGCGTGCGGGTCGATGTGCGGTGCGTCGACCCCGGCTGTCCGGCAACCCGGAGCGACTGAGCCGAGATCAGTAGGTCCCGGACCGCCGGAGCCGGCGCGGTCGACCGTCGGGATCGAGCATGAGGCGGTGTACGAGGTCGAATCCGACTCGGGCCACGTGCGGCGCGTGCTCGGTCGGGTGCGCGCGCAGATGACCCGCGGGACGCGGACCACCGTCGCGATGCCACGCGTCGAGTGCGGCGGCCGCGTCCCGGAACGCCTCGTACCA
>JBDUBS010000183.1:0-1681 GCA_040003875.1 Acidimicrobiia bacterium
GACGGTCGCGTTCGCGACCGCCGCCAGGTCGATGTCGCTCTCCGAGATGCCACCGACCGCGCGGTGGACGAACGAGAGCCGCACCTCTTCGTGGTCCTGGTCGAGCTTGCGCAACGCGTCGGTCAACGCTTCGAGCGAGCCATGCACGTCGGCCTTGAGGACGAGGTTCAGGGTGGCGACCTCGCCCCGCTCCACCATGGCGAAGATGTCCTCGAGGCGGGCGCCACCCGAGAGGATCATCGGGTGCGACTGGTCGGCCACGCGGCGACGACGCGAGCGCGCCTCCGCCACGGTCCGAGCGACCTTCTCGTTGGGCGCGACGCGAAGTTCGTCACCCGCGAGCGGAACGGCGTCGAGACCGAGCACCTCGACCGGCATCGACGGACCGGCTTCTTTCACCTGGGCGCCGGTGTAGTCGAACATGGCACGGACCTTGCCCCAACCGCCACCGGCGACGACAGGGTCGCCGACGCGCAGCGTGCCGCGCTCGACGAGCACGGTCGCGACCGGGCCGCGGCCCTGGTCGAGGTTGGACTCCAACACGAACGCGCGCGCCGGCACGTCGGGGTTGGCCCCAAGCGGCGGGTCGTAGAGATCCGAGACGAGCAGGATCGACTCCAGCAGTTCGTCGACACCGAGATTGGCGGTGGCGGCGACCTCGTTGACGACGGTGTCACCACCCCACTCCTCGGGGATGAGGGCCTGCTCGACGAGCTGTTGCTTCACCCGGTTCACGTCCGCGTTGTCGCGGTCGATCTTGGTGATCGCGACGACGATCGGTACGTCGGCGTTGCGGGCGTGGTTGATGGCCTCGATCGTCTGGGGCATCACACCGTCGTCGGCGGCGACGACGAGCACCGCGACGTCGGTGGCGTCGGCGCCGCGCTTGCGCATCGCGGTGAACGCCTCGTGACCCGGCGTGTCGATGAAGGTGATGGGACGCTCGTTCTTGACCACCTGGTACGCACCGATGTGCTGGGTGATCCCGCCGGCCTCGCCGGAGACGACGTTGGCCGAACGGATGGTGTCGAGCAGGGTGGTCTTGCCGTGGTCGACGTGACCCATGACGGTGATCACGGGGGCACGTACCGGAAGACCCTCTTCGTCTTCATCCTCGTCATCGCCGAGCAATGCCTGCAGTTCGAGTTCGGCCTCGGAACCGGGCTCGACGAGCAACACTTCCGCGCCGAGTTCCTGCGCGATGAGTTCGATCATCTCGTCGGCCATCGACTGCGTGCTGGTGACCATCTCACCCGCGTCGAACAGGATGCGGACGAGATCCGCGCTGGTGCGATTCAGCTTGGGCGCGAGTTCTTGGATGGTGACGCCACGCGACACCACGATCTCGCCCTCGGGGATGGGCGCATCGGACGGCGTGAGCTGCGGTGCGCTGGCGGGACCGAGATCCTCGAGCCCGCGACGACGCCGCTTCTTGCGCCGGGGCCGTTGGCCGGGACCACCGGGACCGCGACCGCGGTTGAAACCACCGGGCCCACCGCCGGGACCGCCACCACCGGGACGACCACCACCACCAGGACCACCGCCACCGGGTGCACCACCCGGACCGCGGTTGAAACCACCGGGGCCGCCACCACTGGGTGCGCCGCGGTTGAAGCCACCGGGCCCACCGCTGCGCGGTGGTCCACCGCCGGGCGCGCCACGACCGGGCGTTGTCCGCTGG
>JBDUBS010000345.1:0-5562 GCA_040003875.1 Acidimicrobiia bacterium
CTCCGGTGATGGCCTGCAATCCGGGAGTCTGCGCGAACTCGACCGGGAGCGCCGCGGCCGCACGGGCCGCAACGGCCCTGAGCACCGCCGCCGGGTCGGCATTCGGCTGGGCCTCGACCTGCCAGTCGACCGCGACGGACTGCACCGCACGTCGGGTCATGGTCGCCTTGGACCCGGCGAGGAAGGCGCCGATCGAGGCGAGCAGCGCGACGGCGATCGCGACGCCCGTGGCCGTCGCGACCAGCCGTCCGGGCCTCCGGGCGGCCAGTCCGCGCAACCAGGTCACGCCGAGCATGATGCCTCCCGGGCCTGGTGGGCCGGATCGGTGGAGAGCCGACCGTCGTTGACGGACCAACGGAGAGCGAGTCGGTCGCCGACTTCGGGATCGTGGGTGCTGACCACGAGTGCGGCGCCGCTTTGCTCCGCGGCGTCGAGGAGCACGTCGATGACCTGCGCGGCGGTTGCGTGGTCGAGCTGACCGGTGGGTTCGTCGGCGAGGAGGAGTCGTGGTCGCTGGGCGACCGCACGTGCGATCGCAACGCGTTGGGCCTGGCCCCCGGAGAGCTCCTCCGGCAGCTTGTCGGCGAGTTCGAGAAGGCCCAGGCGCGCCAGCGCCTCGCGGGCGTGTTCGCTCGCGGTGTCCGAGGGGCTTCCGCCGAGGATGAGCGGTAGGGCGACGTTCTCGGTCACATCGAGGGGTGGCAGCAGGCTCGGGCCCTGGAGGACGAGCGCAATCGGCCCCGGGCGCAGGGTCGCGCGGGCGCCGAGTGCCGGCCAGGTGATCGAACCGGCGGTCGGGGTGTCGAGGCCGGCGATCAGGTGCAGGAGGGTGGACTTGCCGGAGCCCGACGGTCCCATGATCGCGATCCGTTCTCCCGCGTGGATCTCGCAGGTCGCACCATGCAACGCCACGACCGCGGCGCGTCCGCTTCCGAACGTGCGGGCGAGCTGATCACCGCGAACGAGCGATTCGTCGGTCATGGGATGATGCTCCCGTCGTGAAGGGCGATGGTGCGGTCCGCGTCGTCGGCCAGCGTCGCATTGTGGGTGACGACGACTACCGCCGTGCCGTCCGAGGCTCGTGCGCGTAGCAACGCGACGAGGTGCGCGGCGTTGAACTGGTCGAGCTCGCCCGTGGGTTCGTCGGCCAGCAGCAGCACGGGGTCGTTGGCGAGGGCGACGGCCAGGCCGGCGCGTGCGAGCTCTCCGCCCGAGAGCTCGGACGGATGCGCGCGAGCGCGTTCCGCAATGCCGAGGTCGCCGAGCAGCCCGGTGACCGGCCTCGCGGCCGGGCCGGTCGCAATCCGTTGCGCGAGCCGGACGTTCTCTCCGACGGTGAGGTGCTCGAGGAGGTTGGCCTGCTGGAACAGGACGCCGATTCGTCGGGCCCGGACGGCCGCGCGCTCGGCTTCGGGTCGGCGCGAGAGCGGTTCGTCCTCGATGCGGACGGTGCCGCCGTCCGGTTCATCGAGGCCGGCGAGACACGCGAGCAGCGTCGACTTGCCGGACCCCGACGGTCCGGTGATCGCGACGACCTCCCCGGCGTCGACGGTGAGTGACACGCCTCGCAGCGCGAGTGTCTCATCGTCTCCCGCATGGTAGAAGCGGTAGAGGTCTCGGGCCTCGAGGATGGTGCTCATGCGGACCATGCGAACGAGTCGGTGATCGTCTTCCACGGATCGACGTTGTCCGAACCGCGCGCGCCGGAGAGCGTCAGTGTGACCTGCAGACCGTTGTGCCAGAACTCGTAGCGTTCGACGTCTATCGCGACCCGCTTGCCGGTGACGGCATCGGGAGCGGAGCCGGCGCGGTAGGTGACGAGCACGCCGGCGCCGGCCGGGCGGGTGATGGCGCTCACCTTCACGAGCTCGAAGTTCGGGACGGCGCGCCGCAACGTTGGAACTTCGGTGGCAGTCACGCCTGTGGTCGTGGGCGCGACGGCGACACTCGCGCTCGTGGAGGTGACGGTGTTGTAATGGTCGCTGAAGGTCGTGGTGGCGCCGGCGACGGACTGGGACCAGCCTTCCGGGACCTTGAAGGAGTATCCCGTCGTGGTGTACGGCACGAACGCCTGGGTATCCGGGATGTCACCGGGCGCGACGACCTCTGGCGCGTTCGGGTCGACCCCGCGAGGCGCCGAAGTGCTCGATGGGCCACCCGAGGACGGCTTTTGGGCTGCGGGCGCCGATGAGCTGCCGCACGCGGCGGCAACGAGCGCGAGGGCGATGGTCAGCCCCGCCAGTTCGGTTCGTGTCCGCATCAGCATCATGTTCTCCTCGTCCGACGGATCGGTCGACCGTACGGATTCGGCACCCCGCGACCAGTCCACGAGCAGTGAGCGGACGGCAAACTCTGCGCGCCCGGGAGCCGAGAAGCAGGACTTCGCCTCTACCCTGAGCGCATGACGTCCTCAGTGCTCGTGGTCGAGGACGACCCGACGATCGGCCCTGCGCTGGAACAGGCCCTCGCACTCCAGGGCTACGCCGTGACGCTGGCGCCCGACGGCCGGACCGCGCGCATTGCCTGCGAGGTCGGACTCCCGGACCTGGTCTTGCTCGACCTCGGGCTCCCCGATGTCGAAGGCGTCGATCTCTGCCGCGAGCTGCGCCACGCGTCGGCGTCGATGGCGATCGTCGTGCTCACCGCGCGGGGCGACGAGGCCGACGTGGTGATGGGCCTGGACGCGGGCGCCGATGACTACGTGACCAAGCCGTTCCGGCTCGCCGAGCTGCTCGCTCGGGTCCGCGTCCACCTGCGTCGGCCCGAGCAGACCCCTGATGCCGAGGGACTCGACATCGGTGACCTCCGCATCGATCTCGCGGCCCGACGCGTGTGGGTCGGCGATCATGAGGTGACGCTGCGCGCCCGCGAACACGACCTCTTGGTCCTGCTGGCCTGCGAGGCGGGGAAGGCGGTCACCCGGGAGCGGATCATGGACGAGGTCTGGTCCGCCGAAGGGTACGAGTCGACCAAGACGCTCGACACGCACGTGTCGGCGCTCCGTCGCAAGCTGGGCGAGCACGACAGCCTGGACCTGCCGCGAATCGTCGCGCTCCCGCGTGTCGGCTACCGGCTGGACGTCCCGTGAGACGTCGGATCCTCTGGTCGATCATCGGGGTGTCGGCGGTCGCGGTGCTGGTACTCGGCGTCCCCCTCGCCGTCGCGGTCGACCGGCTCTACCGGAACGACGCGATCCTCCAACTCGAACGTGACGCGAGCGAGGCGCGGCGGCGCATCAACGTGACCGCGATCAGTCGGAGTGATCGCGTCGAACTCGACAACTCCGGCGTGACGCGCTTCGCCCTCTACTCGCGGTCGGCGGAACGCATCGGCGGACGGGGACCGGCGCGCGCCGATCAGGTCGTCCGGGGCGCGCTGCACGGCAACGTGCGCGACGGCAACGTCGCCGGGCGCACCGTCGTTGCCATCCCGGTCGACGGGAACGAGCAGATCGTCGGCGCCCTGCGCGCGAGCCGACCCGAGACCGTCGTCACGGATCGGATCCGCCGGGCCTGGCTCGTCATGGGCCTCGTCGCCGCCGCGGCGCTTGTCATCGCGGCCGCGCTCGCACGGTGGCAGGCGCGTCGCCTGACCCGTCCCGTCGAGGCTCTCGTCGGTTCGGCGGAACGTCTCGGCGCAGGCGAGTTCTCCGTCCGCACGCTGCGGTCCGGCCTCGCCGAACTCGACGAGCTCGGCGAAGCGATGGACGCGACCGCGGCGCGGCTCGGCGACCTGCTGGAACGGGAACGGGCCTTCAGTGCCGATGCTTCCCACCAGCTCCGTACACCCGTCGCCGCGCTGCGGGTCTCGATCGAGAGCACGCTGATGGAGACCGACATCGACGCCCGCACGGCCCTCAACGGTCTGCTGGAACCGATCGACCGGCTCGAGACCACCGTCGACGAGCTGCTCCACCTCGCTCGCGACACCCACCGCGATCGGGCACCGCTCGACCTCGCCACGTTGGTTGGCGATGTCGACGAGCGGTGGCACGGGACATTCGCCGCGGCCGGGAGACGGCTGCGGATGCAGTTGGATTCCGAGTCCGGCACACCGCGGGCCGCCGCGTCCGCCATCGGCGAGATCGTCGATGTGCTGATCGCGAACGCTTACGAGCACGGCGCGGGGTCGGTGGTCCTCCGCGTCCGCGCCGCGCCGAACGGCACCGCCATTGACGTGAGTGACGAAGGCAGGCCCACGGCAATCGCGAGTGATGTCTTCGCCCGACGGGACCGACCCGGGCGCGGCATCGGCCTCGCGCTCGCTCGGTCGCTCGCGGAAGCCGAGGGTGCCCGGCTCGTGCTCGACCGTGGGTCCATGCACACCACCTTCTCACTCCTCTTTCCCACGAGCAGCACGTGATGGCGCTCACATCGTCGTCACATGCCGCTCTCATTATCGTTGCTCCATGCGGATTCTGATCGCGGAGGACGAGCCCCGCATGGCGGTGCTCCTCCAGCGCGGCTTCGTCGACGAGGGTTACGCGGTGGACGTCGTGACCTCGGGTACCGACGCACTCTGGATGGCGACGGAGAACCCCTACGATGCGATCGTCCTCGACGTCATGCTCCCGGGCCGAGACGGCTTCGAGATCTGCCGGACGCTCCGTGCCGACGAGCGGTGGACGCCGATCGTGCTCGTCACCGCACGGGGAAGCGTGGAGGACCGTGTCCACGGGCTCGACGCCGGTGCCGATGACTACGTGACCAAGCCGTTCAGTTTCCTCGAGCTCTCGGCCCGATTGCGAGCACTCATCCGGCGGGGCGCCCAGGAACGCCCGGCGGTGCTGCAGGTCGGTGATCTTCGCCTCGACCCGGCCCGTCACCGCGCGTGGAGGGGCGAGGTGGAGTTGCATCTGTCCCCGAAGGAGATGGCGTTGCTCGAACTCTTCCTGCGCCACCCGGACGAGGTGATCACGCGGACCCAGATCCTCGAACACGTGTGGGACTTCGCCTACGACGGACTCTCCAATGTCGTCGATCAATATGTGTCCTATCTCCGCAAGAAGATCGACAAACCGTTCGGCTGCGACGACTTCGAGACGGTTCGAGGCGTGGGCTACCGACTCCGCGTCGCGGAGGGGTAACCCGTGCCGATCAGGATCCGCCTCGCTGCGCTCGCCGCACTTGGCGCGCTGCTTGCCGTGCTGCTCGGAGGTTGGGTCTTCGTCCACGTGCTCCGTGACAGCTTGCACTCGTCGGTCGACGCATCGTTGCGGACCCGGGCCGACGGGCTGGCCCAGACCGTCCGCGACGTCACGAACGGCATCGACTTCCAGGACCAGGGCTCCACGCGGCTCCTCGGCGCGAAGGAATCCATCGCGCAGATCGTCGACCCCCGCGGGCGGATCGTCGAAACCTCCGAGGCGGCCGGAACCACGGTGCTGATCCGGCCCTCGACGTTACGTGCCGCCCGTAGGCCGACGGTCTTCACCGAGACCCGCCTTCCCGAGGATTCACACACGACGCGCTTGCTCGCCACCACCGTCGTTCGCAACGGACGCAGCTGGACGGTCATCGTCGGCAGCTCACTCGAATCGGCGGACACTGCGGTTTCCGCCAT